>CAYVSN010000062.1:0-6407 GCA_964453875.1 uncultured Dehalococcoidales bacterium | reverse complement strand
CTGCCCACCGCCCTCGCCGTAGGAACCGTCAATGGTGATCAACTGGCAAATCTCCCTGGAACAGCACGATGACGTCAGTGGAATTTCCTCTGCACTCATTATACCATAAAAAGCCTCAACTCGGCTATCTTGTGTTGCTGAGTTGAGGCAGCACAGACAGATAGATGAAGCAATGCCCATGCTATGCTACCCGCTATTTAGCTGTTGTAAGAATTTCTGCACCTCTTCTACCATGTACTTGACACCGAAATCTTCGTATATCTCAAGCGCATCGTTAGCCCGATCAACAGCCTTAGAAAGGTTCTCAAGCATTGCTTCCATCTCGGCGCGGCGATAGAGGGTGTAGGCATAAGAAGGCCCCGGACCGGGGAGATCCTGTCCTAGGAATAGACTTTGGTCTGAGAATGCGAACGCTTCTTCTTCATCCCCTTGAGCAAGCGCTACCACTGCTAAATCACTCAGTGTCTCTATAACTTCGTTCTGGTGTTTAAGGCGATTCCGAAGCTCCAGAGCTTCCTCTAAGTAACTACGTGCTTCAGATAGCTTACCTTGCTCATACTTAAGACGGCTCAGCAGAACCATACTTCGAGCTATCCATTCAGGCTCATTGACACTTCTCCAAATTGCTAAACTCTTCTCTGAATAGTCAATGGCTTTCTCATTCTCCCCAGTATTTCGATATAGGCGTGCCAGGTTATGTGATGCCAAGGCTTCCACTTTTGGATAGTGCTTCTCTCGCGAAGTGTGAAGGCTTTCCTCAAGTATTTTTTTGCCCTGCTCTATTTCGCCACTACGGATGCGTGCCCACCCAATATCGTAGGCTGCAATCCACGCTGCCTGCTCAAAATCCTCAAAAACCTCACATGCCTCCATAGCCCGTCTCCCCCAGGTGATTCGCTCATCTGAGTAGCCCAGGATACCACCCAGCGGACGCCCCACCAGCCTCGCAAGGTCGACCATAAGGGAGGCTTCTCCATGCTCATAGTACCAATCTAAGAGGTCAAGGACATTTCTTCTCTCATGCTTCAGGAATATCAATTGCTCATCTATAGACTTTGTCTCCAAACACTTTTTGTAATATTTTGATATATCTAGATAAGCATTATACGTAAAATCAGCTATAGACGTACCATCACTAAGAAGGCCATCTTTAATTTGGGGTGTCTCAAGGAAGCGATGGAGAGGAGGCAGAATTTCATAACGATCTCCCTCGAGTTTGTCTACCAAGAAAAGCTGATACAGCTTCCCCAACCCAACCGTCAATTGGGTCTCCCCCAGAGAGCTAGCAGCCTCAACGGCCTCTTTCGAAGCTGGCTCAGTAAAAATAGACATGACATGCAAAATCCTCTTCTCCACGTCACCTAGTTTCTCTCTATATGTGCTATCGAACATGTAATCCAATAGCTTATTCACTTCCACTCCGGATCTGGCAGCCTCTTTTACTGAGTACCCGTAAACTTCCATGCGACCGAGAGCATGTTTCATTGCTAGTGGAATCCCGTTAGTATTATGGTGAATGTATCTTAACTCCTCCTCACCAAGGGAACGCAACTGCCGTGCTTCGGCCTCAATGCGCATGAACTTGATGGCCTCGTCTTCTTCCATGCCAGGAAGAGTCACTATGGATTCACCAACGTAGTGCCGTTCCCGGCTGGTGAGAAGTGCTTTGCTAGGGCCAGGAAGATCTCTCAGGAAATCGAAGATCTCTTTATGAGCATCTTCAGTTAAGGCTTCCATGTTGTCGATAACGATCAGACAGTTGGCCGCCAAGAGGATATTCCGCACGATAGCTAGTTTCTCCTCAGTGCTTGACACTGTTAACACCTTCCGAACATTGCCTACAGTCTTACCGATGGTATCCAGAATTGCATTGACAGAAGTAACGTATTGATACTGAGGAAGCCGAACAATGTCCTCAGGGATAAGCTCATATCGCCTAGCCGATGTCCAGACCACTGCATCGAACAGTTCCCGGGTTCGACATTCTTCGGCCACCTTGTAGGCCAAAGCAGTTTTCCCCACTCCAGGCGCGCCGTAAATGGCTACAACCCAGGCCCGCTTACTGGTCAATTCATCAATAATCCTGTCTACATAGTTCCTCCCTTGTTCATCACGACGTGAGACAAAGGAAGTATATGGAGGACGAGGGAGGTTATGTTCGACTAAAGTGGGCAGTTGCAGAGCCTCCTGCTCTAGCTGCCATAGAGCCAGGGCCAATGGCCCGCTAGCTTGTCTCTTTACCTCAAAGAAGGCAGCACGACCAAGGCCCAAGCGATCTGCAACAACCTTCCAAGGCTGCCCATGAGCCACATACTCGCTAAGCGCGATATAGTGTCGCCATTCAGGCTGGTCCAAGTTTTCAGGGGGCAAGGGTTTCAAGCTTTCGATCACCTCTATAATGAGGTCTTTGAGCTTCCCACCCCAGTACACATCTGCGAGCTCCGTTTGGCTTCCTCGCCCCAAACGTTTCTGGACTACCTGAAGTTGAGCTAGCTTATGCTGTCCCAAGGCTTCAAGGTTGCGTTTGCGCACTAAGGGGAGCACTTCCTCAACTTGAGCTTGGAAATCAGTCTCCATGTCCCCACCTCCTTAATACTCCCAGAGAATTGCCCCTGGGGTTACACAGTGTACATTATCACCTACTTTATATTATACACCAATTGCTTCGCCAGGTAAAGAGGACAAAGGCTTTTTTGGACAACTTGCGGAACAAGAGCAGAGCAAAAATGGACTAAAACTAGATGTAATCTAGGAATAGTAGACGTTAGAGTAGACGTAAAGCAAACCCGAAAAATACACGCTCTGGATTTTAGATATAGCTATTTAGAGTATACTATTACTTGAAAAATGATTGGAGGTTTAGATAATGGATAGAGAAAAGGTCTATAAACCTGAGGGTATTCGCTCTACACCATCGTATAAGTATCTCAAGTCATTGTTGGCACAACATGAGCGCCTGGTGCGCGACGGGAAGCTCAAGCAGGCTAAGCAGAAAGAGTCTGAAATTGAAGCCGTCATCGCCGCCATAAAAGTTGGTGCCACAGAGGGGGTCCGGCCTTACAAGGTGGAACAGTTACGCCTGTTTTAAACTAGCGACCATTTCTTTCATAACTGAGAGCATATTTACCTTCGTACACCTTGAACCAAGGAGTGGTTGAGATGAAGAACGACCTGTGCGCTGACATCGAGCAACGCCTAAAGGCTAAATGAGAACTGCAAGGACCTCTTGGTCGGTCATCTTAATGCTTAGAACTGCAAGGACCTCTTGGTCACTCGTAGCCTAGCGTATGTAATCCAAGACCTTGATCAGTTCACCTTGGTGATAAACACGCAATTCCTGAGCCTTGATGTCCGCCCGAGCAAGCACATACTGCCATTTCAAGTCGGGATCAATATCGAACTTGTCCCCGGCGTGAGTGGTGATCCGACCGCTCTTTCGCACCAAACGGATGAAAGAAACGTGGCCTTTTTCCAACTTGAGCTTGCGTCGGTGTCCGTCATAGTCACCAGGTGTGGGCCGAATCTTGTGATCCGCGGTGAATTCATCGGGTGTCTTACCACCCAAAGCAGCCAGACGATGGGTGCTATTCACAGCTTGCTCAAAGCGCTCAATGCCTGAGAGCAAAGCTTTGAAGCCGTCGAACTTCTCCTTGCTCAACACGAGACGTTGAGCAAGGCCATTGAGATTCTCGATAAAGCCGTTGCGCCATGGTTCGTTAGGCGGAATGAAGATCGGTTCAACACCCAAGTCTAGACAGACGCGTACCACTTTTCCAAAGGACCGAGGATAGCGATTGCTACCACGTAATTCCAGGGCATTGTCCATTTGTAGCGCATCTGGCAAGCCTAGCCTTTGCCAAGCAGGGATAAGAAAATCCACTATCGTCTGCGCCTGGCGGTTCATTGTCGCTGTGATGGCCAGCCGTTTGCTGTGAAAGTCCCGAATGGCCACCAAGTAATGCTTCTGACTGCTATCCTGAAGATAGAACGGTCCTTTCAAGTCAAGCTGGTGCAAAGCATTGATGGTATCACGCTTCGGCGTCGGATAAGGCTTACTTTCTTTCTCTAACTCCGGTGTGGCATCTGTGCGGCTAACCAAGCCTGCCTGCTGGATCCAGTGATGGATGGTGCGTACAGGTGGCACCGGATCAATATCCAAAGCCACCATTTCGAAATGGATAGCTTCTGCTCCAATCAGAGCATACTCATAGCTCGGCTGCTTGCCCTCCTGGCGCAGGCGGCGAGAGTTCAGGGCTAATTGGACCATCTCTTGAGGCCACTTGTAGTGTGGTTGCTGAGGGGCCGAGGATCGATCTTTTAAACTGTTGTCTGGATCATCAGGGTCATAACGCTCTAGCCAATAATCCAGCCAACTGGGAGATTTGCTCAGATCACGGCAGATGCTGCGCTTGGATTCCCCGGCCAGATAGCGACGAACCGCTTGCTTGCGTAGTGCAATCTTGTCACTCATGCTGTGCCTCCTCATTGGTTTTGAGGAGAGTATACTATGAACATGAATGTCCAAAAGGTGATTGCAGTTCACCGCATTAAGCTGTCCAACAGGCTTTAGCAGTTATCGTATTAGAAAGGTGTTTGCAGGTCTCAGCTAAAGGTTATGAGATTGCCATTGCCATTGGTCATGAAGGAGCTTGTATCATCTGCACCATCGGTATTCCTCTCTCCAAGGAGGATCTAATGGAGATAGGAGGAATAGTGCTTACGAGCTTTGATATGGATGCGCTAGTAGATGGTGCTACTAACCATCCAGAATGCGCAGGCCTATCAGGTTCCAAACTAGAAGAGGGCAGCTAGATGAATGAGAACTTTGTGCAAGTGGTAGTACTGGTGCTGAGTGGACTTAGCGCAGGCGTGGTCCTAGGTTATGCTTTAGCTAATAAACAAGGAGGGCCTCTTAACTCAGCATATGGGGAGCGAAGGGAAAGCCATAACCCCAAAAAGGGACCAGGGGTACAAATGGTGAAGATCCCCAAGAAACTCCTCGACATACTAGAAAGCACTCTGGTAGGGATTGCCTTTTTGGCCTTTGGCTGGGGACTCTCGATTATCGTAGAGGGCTACGTGGATTATTGGAGATTTGTCTCCCTTGGCGAAGCGTTGCTTCTTGGCGTCGTCCTTATAACGGTCGCCTTGTTGCTGCAGTATCAGGAATAGCCTAAGAGCCCTAACTCAGACGAGCGCCTCGGAATCTTGCCTGAGGCAACACGGTGTGTGCCTTGCCAGGAAAGGTGCGAACAGCTAAGGGGAAACGGCCAGCATAGGCAGAAGCGCACTGCCGACGAAAGACTCTGCGCATATCGCCACGATCGCATTCACGGCCGTGCTCCGCAGTCTGAATAGATATGCTACACAAGTACGAGGAGGGGAAAAAGATGCTTGAACTAGAACTGCTATGGTTAGAGTGGACAGCCGGTCAGGGGACTGCAGCAACGATATCCTTGATTCTATTGGGCCTGGTTCTCGCTCTAGCGGTTTATGGTTTCTTCCTTTCAATGAGACTGAGAATTTCCCAAGAGATTTTCGGAAGCTTGAATGTCTTTGGCCCTCCTCTGTTCTCGATCAAGGAAATCGGTTGTGCTGTGTTCGCCGTCTTACTTGTGGGGATGGCTATCCTAGTTGGTCTCTGGATATTTGTTCTTTGGTGAGAGCAGAGAAGACACTTTAAGGAGGTAGGATGGATGGCAAAGCAGGTGATCCAAGTCATCACAATACTAGTGTTAGTGCTGTTTCTAGCATCAGGCTGCGACTGGTTCTACGATCCGTCAACGGTTGAAGCCAGGAACCGCATCAGGAGAGCTCAAGCTCAGAGGATAGAAACCCAAAACGCTACCGTTGAGAGAGAGGCTGAACAGCGTCTTCTCTTCGCAGCCCAAAGGCACGAAATGGCCATGAACATGCAGTGGGTGGTGTTGTACGTCGCATTGGCAGTGGGCACTTGCGTCGTCTTGATATATGGTGGTGTTGGAGCCCATCGCATTTACACCGAAAGCAAACGACGCCATTGCCTGGCCAGAGCGCAGGCACTGAAAGCCGAAGCAGCTTTGATCCGTGAAACACGACTAAAAGCTGAGGTCTTGGCCCGCCTGATGGACAAAATCACGCCTCGAGAAAGGGAACTTCTTAAGAAAGTGGCCTGAGGTTAGGAACACTGCTCTCGAGGTGAGCCTAGGATTAGCTTGCGCCGTCAGCAGTAGTAGGTTCCCCTATTCCGGGCTATTGGTGCAAGTTCATCTCAACCGTTCTGAGCAATAACCCTTCCTTAGAAATCAGCGAAGCCACCCGTTTAAGAAATATGGGTGGCTTCACTAAGTGTCTGGAAAGTTCTTGGTTCGTAAGGTCTAATACGGCGGCGGAGCAGCAGGCATGGGAGGCTCCTTCTCCGGGATCTC
>CAYVSN010000061.1:0-6408 GCA_964453875.1 uncultured Dehalococcoidales bacterium | reverse complement strand
GCTTAAGCCTCAAATAGAAGATGTGGAGGCCATTCTCTCTCTATCTTGTGGCTTGGGGGTGCAAACTATAGCTGAGGTTTTGCCTGAGGTGCTTGTCTTCCCAGGTCAGAATACCCTTTTCATCGGGACGGAGATGAGAGAGGAAGGCACTTTTGAGGAAAGATGTGCTGCCTGCGGGGACTGTATTCTGTATTTGACTGGCGGCATTTGCCCCATTGCGAGGTGCGCCAAAGGGTTGCTTAACGGTCCCTGTGGGGGTGCCACCAACGGCAAATGCGAGGTCGATCCCGACAAGGACTGTGCTTGGTGTCTCATTATTGACCGCCTGGAGAAGCTAGGCAAACTGGATCTCTTGGAGGGGATTCGCGCTCCTCAGAATTTCCAGGTGGTGGTCAGACCGGGAAAGGTACTGGAGTGATGCCAGACTAAGGGGTCCTCAATGGCGAAAAGGCATTTTCTGTGCTCTTCCTATGGCAGGAAGGTGGAGGGTTCTTGGGCAGAGTCACTTTGTGGACTGCTCAGTGCCTTGGATTACGGTTTCGCACTGGAAGTGCCTGGAATAGGAGCTGAGAATGCCCATTTATGAATATTTTTGCCCTGATTGTGAGTTCAAGTTTGAACTGCTGCGCCCCTTAAGCCAAGTAAATGAAGCTGCATTCTGTTCTCAATGTCACGGCAAGGTTAACCGAATTCTCTCCTCTTTTAACTGCTCCCGGGCAGCCAGTGAAGATGTGTCTACAGCGATCGGCGGCAGCTCACCTTGTAGCACATGCTCTGCCATAAGTTGTAACACTTGCACTTCGGGCTAATACACTCTCTCTGGCAAGCAGGAAATCGAGCTTTGGGTTGATGATAGAGATAAGAAGGGAAGACTTTTCTGTAGACGAAGCAATCAGGAAGATGAAGAACCCAAGGGTAGGTGCGGTATTGACTTACGTGGGCACGGTGCGTGAGTTCCCTGAGGGTCTGGGATTGGAATTTGAAAGCAGCAGCAATGCACGGAGGAGACTGGAGGAGATAAGGGAAATAACCATCAGTAAGTTCAATGTAGAAGACGTAGCCATAATACATCGAACTGGATTCCTGCGCCTAACGGAGAACGTCTTACTCGTAGCAATCTCGGCATCTCATAGGGGGGCAGCCTTTGATGCTTGCAGGCAAATAATAGACGAGATAAAGGTTCTCCATGAATCATGGACAAAAGAAGTACGGAGACAGTGCAGGTGATGAGGGAAATAGGCAAGATAGTTGTGCTCATCACCGCTAGGGCCAAGGAGAAGCTTATAGCACTGCCGTTCTATTGGTTAAGCAGAGAAAAGCTGCCTGTTTGATGGCAACGAAATTTTATGAAACTCATCGTTGGATTGGGCAATCCGGGCAAGGCTTATGCTCGTGATCGCCATAACATTGGCTTTCGTTGCCTGAACTATTTCGCTAGTCTTCATCACATTCGTTTTGACTATAGGCAATGCCACGCTAGGATAGGCATTGGCGAAATGGCTGGTAGCAAACTGTTGCTGGCTAAGCCTACTACTTTCGTCAACCTCAGCGGTAAGGCAGTAGCTTGCTTGGTTCATAAGCACGGTATTCCCTTAAACGACCTCTTAATAATCTGCGATGACCTTGATTTGCCTCCGGGCAAGATTCGCCTGCGCGGTGGTGGTGGCTCGGGAGGACATAAGGGGATCAAGTCTATAATTTCCGCTGTGGGAAGTGAGGATTTCCCTCGAATTAGAATAGGTATTGGGCGACCTCAAGTCGAGGAGCAATCCAATGACGAAGATATCATTGTTGACTATGTGCTTGGCGACTTTTCTCCTCAGGAGGAAAACGTAATCAAGTCGGCGATTGTCACGGTAGCTGATGCCATTGATTGTCTTCTCAGGCAAGGAATAGAAGTTGCCATGAGCAAGTTCAATTAGCTCCTTCACAGAAAGTCTGGGCAGGCGGGGAATGGCGTCGGCGTTCTGAGTTCAGTAATTTTTTCCTAGTTGGTATAGCAGCCGGTGCCGTGGGTGGGCTTCGCGGACAAGGGGATCTTGCTTTATGATGCTCGCTATTTGTCTTGGATTCGGTTTTGCCCCACTCTTGCTGTTGGTACAAGTTTAGTTGCGGCCATTCTTGCCGCTGCCTCCGGAGCAAGACAGCACTGGAGGCTAGCCGACGTAGATTGGAAGTCTGTCAAGCATATCGCTCCAGCGGGTGTAGCAGGGGAGCTTGCCAGCTCCGCGTTTTTCTATTATATCCGTGAATACGGCGCTGCAATTGGTTTGGTCGTTGGCTTGGCTTTGAAAGCGACCTTCGGCAGTTATTTCCCTTTATGTTTCTTCTAAGTGCCTCTTGCTCTATTTTGGTATTCATGTTTAGAGGAAGCAAAGAAATATTGGCCTTAGCCTCTGGGTACGTTTGTCAAATCTAAATCGAGGGATCCAAGGGTATGGGAGGGGCGATCAGGAGTCGGAAACTATGGCGAGCGATCTGGTAGTGTAGTATAATTTGTCACTTGAGTTGGAAAATGATTATAGCTGTCATTGGAAATTCCTCCTGTTCCCCTGAAGAAGCTGGGTTGGCTGAGGCTGTAGGCGAACAGTTAGCTCAGCGTGGCGCTACCATAATATGTGGTGGCTTAAGCGGCGTTATGGAGGCGGTCTGTCGTGGAGCTAAATCAAAAGGCGGTGTGACAGTCGGCGTGTTGCCCGGCGAAGACGCGAGCATGGCCAATTCATGGGTAGACATTCCCATAGTTACTGGAGTGGGTTACGCCAGGAATATGGCAGTGGTGAAGTCAGCCCAAGCCGTGATTGCCATTGGGGGCGGTTATGGAACCCTTAGCGAGATTGCTTATGCCTTGAAGAGCAACATTGCAGTCATTGGCTTGAATACCTGGTCATTGGCTCTAGATGATCAAGTGCTTGATGCCGTAATCAGGGTCTCTAATCCTACAGAGGCAGTGGACAAAGCGGTTGCTGTAGCTGAAAACAAGGTTGTTTCGGTCTAAGATGTATCAAGAAATGGGAAGCATCGAGAACATTAGAGCTAGGGAGATCCTCGATTCCCGGGGTAACCCCACGGTAGAAGTCGAAGTGGCGCTGATCGACGGCACAATTGGGCTGGCCTCAGTTCCATCAGGGGCAAGCACTGGGAAGCACGAAGCTGTGGAGTTTAGGGATGGGGATGAGAACAGGTATAACGGGCTCGGCGTCCTGAAAGCAGTAAAACATATTAACGAAGATATTGCTCAGGAAATAATTGGCATGTTTGCCTTAGAGCAGGCAGCCATTGACCAGAGGCTAATTGAGCTTGATGGCACCGGTAACAAAGCCCGCCTCGGCGCTAACGCTATCTTGGGAGTGTCTTTGGCAGTAGCAAAGGCTGGCGCTAATTTCTTGGGCGTGCCCTTATATCGGTACCTAGGTGGGGCAGGGCCTTGCCTGCTACCTATCCCTATGCTGAATATCTTGAATGGTGGCAAGCATGCTCTTGGGTCTACGGATTTTCAGGAATTCATGATAGTCCCTGTGGGCGCTGCCAGCTTCGCTCAAGCAATTCAAGTGGGCAGTGAGGTGTACCACTGCTTGTACAAAGTGCTCAAAGACAGGGGATTAAATACCAATGTCGGCGATGAAGGCGGCTTTGCCCCTCAGCTTTCTTGTAACAAAGAAGCGGTGGAGTTAATCCTGGAAGCTATCGGTCTAGCTGGCTACAAAGCTGGCGAAGACTTGTTTGTTGCCTTAGACCCGGCAGCGAGTAGCTTCTATCAGGATGGCAAATATGCTTTATCCAGAGAAGGCGTCACTCTCAGTTCTGGAGAAATGGTGGATTACTATGCCAAACTGGCATCAGACTATCCTATTATCAGCGTTGAAGATGGCTTAGCTGAGGATGATTGGCCGGGCTGGCTGTTGCTCACGGCTAAGTTGGGGGAAAAGGTTCAAATTGTCGGCGACGACCTTTATGTCACCAATATTGACCTGCTCGAGAGAGGGATTGCCCAAAAGGCCTCGAACTCAATACTCATTAAGCCAAACCAGATAGGCACGCTTAGCGAAACCTTAGCAGTCATTAAGAGGGCGCAAACCACGGGATGGACAACTATTATCAGCCATCGTTCTGGGGAGACCGAAGATACTACCATAGCTGATTTGTCGGTAGCTCTCAATGCCGGATTCATTAAGGCTGGCGCTCCTTGCCGCAGTGAAAGACTGGCTAAATACAATCGCCTTCTTAGGATAGAAGAGGAGCTAGGCACAAGTGCCCGCTATCCAGGCAGGAAAGCTTTTTACAATTTGGGACGATTGGAATCATGGAAATAGTTCGGGATGTCTATCAGATAAAGGTCCCTTTGCCATTTATTCCCTTGGAATACATCAATGTTTATGTAGTTAGGGGTGTTGAGGGCGCTGTACTGATTGATACCGGCTGGAATACTCCAGAAGCCTTTTCTGCTTTGGAAGATGGACTCAAGGAGCATGGCATTGGATGGAAAGACATCAAGCAGATTGTCATCACTCATATTCATCCTGACCATTATGGTTTGGCAAAGAAGATAAGAGAGCTTTCCGGAGCTAAGGTAGCCATGCATCGGATAGAGGCAGGACTTATTGATCCAAGATATTTGAACTTTGGCAATCTTCTTGAAGAAATGGGACGTGATCTTTACAGGAACGGTGTTCCTTTGGCTGAGTTGCCTGGCCTTGAGGAAGCTTCCCTGTGGATGAACGATTTTGTCATGCCCCTTTTGCCTGACGTGGAGTTGGACAATGGTGACAGGATTTCCAACGGGAGTTATGAATTCGAGGTGATATGGACACCGGGACATTCCGCAGGCCACATATGTCTCTACGAAGCAGAAAGGCAATTTCTATTTGCAGGCGACCATATTCTGTCTGAGATCACCCCTAATGTGTCGTTTCATCCCCAATCTGGGGATAATCCCTTGGGAGATTATATCAATTCCCTGGAGACTATAGAGCGCCTCGAAGTCAACCTTGTTTTCCCAGGGCATGGACCAGTGTTTGATAGCCCGAAGACGAGAGCAGAGCAGATACGTTCTCATCATCGACAGAGAGAAAAGGTTATCGTGAATGCTGTAAGCAGCGAGTCTAAGACAGCTTATCAAATAGCAATAGAGATTCCGTGGATACCTGATCAAGGAAGCGTTGGTTTTCAAAATTTGGAACCTATGGACAAGCGGCTAGCGGTGATGGAGACCATTGCTCATCTTAAACTATTGATGGTTGAGAATAGGGTAAGGGAGATTGAGGGAGACGGTGTCTCTTTCTATCTGGCTAAGGACTAAAAAGCCTGTAGACATTTCTTCCAAAACCACTGAGAAAGATACATGAAAACCTCTCAAATACGCAGAGTCCAAAGTATCAATCTTATTTCTAAACTTTGTTCCATTTTAGATGAGCTAGATCATAGGGCCTACAGCGGCGGTAGAGCCTCATCTTACCTTGATTACATTCAAGGCGAGTACAAAGATGAGCTAACCTTGGTTGACCCGGTTTTCTTCCCGCAATTTGCCAGAGAGGTACTAGGCTTCGTCCTTGGCATATCACTAATCCCGAAGGAAAAGACCGAGACTTCGGGAGAGCGGCCTGATTTTCTCGCCAGGGACTTGCACCTGCACCCCTTCTTATTTGAAACCAAAGGAACAGCCTCGAGGGATTTGGCGATTCACTTTTCTCAGGTGCAAAGCTACATCCAAAAATCCCGCGCCCGCTATGGAATAGTTTTGAATTTAAGAGAGGCGATAGTGATCTCTGAAAGCGCTCAGCCGGTTGCTGAACTTTCCTTCTCGTTTGAGAAACTCTATCGTGATTTTAAAGCTAATCCCCATACTGTTGCTATTCAGCCTAACACCAAGCAGTTTATGAACTTTGCAAAA
Organism: uncultured Dehalococcoidales bacterium; assembly: GCA_964453875.1. GTDB lineage: Bacteria > Chloroflexota > Dehalococcoidia > GIF9 > AB-539-J10 > JADFUX01. Next base: position 518 of record CAYVSN010000061.1, on the reverse strand, counting down.
AAGTTCTCCTATCAAGAGCTAGATTTCGTTCAGAAAGTTGAGCAGATTGCTCAGAGCAAACCATGGACAGGGGAGGAAACTTTATCATTGGACGAGTTAACGCAGAAGATTCGTGAGGTGGTTTCTATTCTCCATAACGATGTCCATAGTCAAAGAGACCAGCTCATTCACCTGCTCGGGTATGACAATGAGCGTAAGGTGAGAATCGCCAGCGAAATTGATGCCATAATCAGGGTCTCTAATCCTACAGAGGCAGTGGATAAAGCGGTTGCCGTAGCTGAAAGTAAGGTTGCTTCGGTCTGAAATGCATCAAGAAATGGCAAGCATGGAGAGCATTAGGGCTAGGGAGATCCTCGATTCTCGGGGTAACCCCACAATAGAAGCAGAAGTAGCGCTGATTGACGGCGCAATTGGCTTGGCCGAGGATGATTGGCCAGGCTGGCTATTGCTCACGGCCAAGCTGGGGGAGAGGATTCAAATTGTCGGCGACGACCTTTACGTGACCAATATTGACCTGC
>CAYVSN010000060.1:0-6419 GCA_964453875.1 uncultured Dehalococcoidales bacterium | reverse complement strand
TGCTGGGTAACACCCAGGAGGGGCGACCCTACGGAAAGTGCCACAGAAACATACCGCTCCAGTCTCCGGAGTAAGGGTGAAATGGTGAGGTAAGAGCTCACCAGCAACTAGGTGACTAGTTGGCTGGGCAAACCCCACCTGGAGCAAGACCGAATAGAAGGGCGCTTGAGGTGCCCGGCCGATGTCCTCGGGTTGGTCGCTTGACCCCGATGGTAACATCGGGGCTAGATGGATGGTCACCACCCTGAAACCCAACACCGAGATTTCTGGTTTCGGTGGGAACCCGGAGAATTCAGGGTACAGAACTCGGCTTATAGATTTGCTTGCCCCTTCCAATTCGGTACTCCAAAGATGGGACAAAAGTTTTTGCCAAATTTTGTTTCTGCCCAAGGACATGGGTGAGATTGAAGCCTTGACCAAGGGATTGTTTAAGGCAAAAACAAGGGAAAAGATTATGCCTTAACCGCCGTAGAAGAATTTGCTTCAATGGCGCTTCTCGGTGTAAATTGGTTGTGGATGGACAGTCTGGCCCCTGAGCTTCGTGACTTCATTCTTTTCTGCGCTCAGCGTAGAGGCGCAGAATGGCCAACCATCTACGATGAAATGACCAGGGTGGCTGGACAGAGACTATTCCGCGGGATGAGTTACCGCGAGTTGAGGCAGCTAGGGCTATCCTTCTCCCTCTCAGGAATAGACAAGACTATCCAGTTGGTGCAACAGGTTACCTCACAAGAGCACTGAACGGCGGCTAGGCTTTATGGCTGCCCGCCTCAGGTGCTAAAATCCTTTGGGCTGAGAAGGTGTGTTTTGAAGATAGGCGTGCTCTCCGACACCCATGCGTATTCGATTGAAGACATTCCCCAAAAAGTAATTGATTCCTTGTCCAGGGTAGATTTGATGGTCCATGCCGGGGATTTTACCGCCGGGGAAGTGCTTGACGGGCTCAAGAAGCTGGGGGAGCTAAGGGCAGTCCGAGGGAATATGGACTCAATGGAGATAAGAAGCAAGCTCCCAATCAAGGAGACAATTGAGGTAGGAGGCAAAAGAATCGGCATCACTCATGGTTCAGGCGGTCCCTGGGGGATAGAGCAAAGAGTAAGGAAAATGTTTGACCAGGTAGACGTCATTGTCTATGGGCATTCCCATGAATCTCAAAACAGAGTGATTGATGGCATCCTTTTCTTCAACCCGGGAAGGGCATCAGATTCCTTCGGCATTCTTGTAATTGAGGAAGATGTTAAAGGGGAGATAATAAGCTCTAGATAGCAGCGAAAACTCTACATTATTTCATAACAATCGAGCCATAACCAACCACCCTGGAGAAGTCTCCCGTTGTATCCCCGCTGGTGGCGTATTTCAGTAAAGTTGCTCCTTTCGCTTTCATTTCCTTAGCTGCCACGATTGCTGAAGCTATAGGCCCAAAGCCGCACATCGTACTATCAAGAGATTCCCGCCTTCTATATAGCTCTTCCTCATCGAGATTGATTATCGCCTCTATCACTGACGTGTCTTTATCCACGGCCACGGGGCCAGGTTCGTAATGGCTGAAATCACTACTGGCTATGATTACGATGTTGCCGCCAATCTTGGAAATGGCTCCACCGATTGCTTTAGCCGTTTCTATATCCTGAGCCAACATAGCTATGGGAACTATCTTCAGTTCCCCATAGATGTGCTGAAGCCAAGGTAGTTGGACTTCTATGCTATGCTCGTGCATGTGAGCTCTCTCATCCGCTTCGATTGTCCCTGCCCCCTCTTTCAGCAGCCTAGAAGTGAGGCCTTCGTCTATCTCTACCCTGCCTAATGGCGTCTCCCATGCTCCGCTTGGCCACAAAGAGACCAAGGAACCATAGCCTGTATGGTTAGGACCAAGTATTATTGCAGCATCAAATATCCCGTCCTTAGCAAGCTCCTTGTAGGCATGAGCTGCCACCGGGCCGGAATAATAGTAGCCTGCATGAGGGACAACAACGGCAACGATTTCTCTGGATCCTTGACTATTTACTTGAGGCATAGCCCCTGGGCCAAGCTCACTCTTGCAGCACCATTCAATCTGCTCTCTGAGCTCTCTGGGGCTCCCGGCGTAAAACATACCGGCAACAGCGGGCTTTCTTAAGTGCATCATTCGTCCTTGCTTTCTTGTTCCTTCTCGGGCTCGGCTTCTTGCTCTTTCCCAGCCTCGTCACGTATCCAGCGATGAATCTCATCAAGCGCCGGCGGAAAAACGCTAAACACCTCTATGTCGTTAGGAAATTGCAAGCTATGTCCTTGGCTAATAAAGAGAACGCCAGTCTCGTCGCTTTGAAGCGTTTCGTCTATCCTCTTAGCCATAAATTCGTACCTTTTCCTTACGGCCTCGATGTGAAATTCAGAAACCTTGCTAGCTACCTTCAGGCTTACGAGGCCGATCAGAAGGCATTTCCCCCAGTCTATGCTTTCGCCAACCAACTCGTCATTCTCGATTGCTTCAAATACCGCTCCATTGTCACATTTGCTTTTGCCGATTTGATAGCTCTCCGAGTTGAGCCTCTCCATAACCTTCATACCCTCCTCATCGGCCAAGGAGATCATCTCATGGTAAACCCGATTGACCTTTCCGATCTTCGCCTCTAGGTTAGATAGTTGCTCATTCACCTGTTGCCAGTAGCGGCTGGACTTTCGTTGTATTCAGGTGGGGTATCCTTACTTGAATATACGAGGGGAACAAGATAAAGCTTTCTCCCTTTAGCAAAGCGTTCCGCCAGTGGCTTCTCTATTCTCCCCAACTCCTGTGGCATATCTAACCGCCTTCCAGCGCCAACCGCACTATTTCCCGCCTGATTCCGGCTCTTCCTTCCCCCAGTTTTGCATCATTTCCTTGATTCGCTGAGCGAGCCCGGGATTCTGTTTGAGGCGTTGAGTAAATATGGGGCAACTCTGCAGGATCATATCTTGAGTAGTAGAGGCCATGCTTTCTATAACCTTCTCCATTTCGCTTCTAACTGAATCAGGAAGATTTGCCCCTTGCATCATCAACCTAAACTGCCCGATATCGTCTGCGCTAACTTGCAGCGGCGTCAGGCAGTTCTTATACCACGGGCACTCCTTACAACTTATGACTGCCGCAGCCTGCTCTAGGATATCACCCATAGTTCCACTCCTCCATTCTCTTCAAAGGCCCACAACAATGACACTCGTGACGAGCATGCCAGGCACACCACCCATATTATGAGTAAGGCCAAGCTTGGGATTCTTTATCTGCCTTGGGCCAGCCTTCCCTTGAAGCTGCTTATACATCTCATACATCATCCTAAGTCCGGAGGCACCAATAGGATGTCCAAAACACTTTAGACCTCCATCAGGCTGAACGGGTTGCTCTCCATCCAAATTGAAACGGCCGGCATCAACATCTTCCTTGGCTCTCCCACGTGGTGACAACTGCATGTCTTCGTATTCAGTAAGTTCGCTGATAGAGAAGCAATCATGAAGCTCCAGCATGCTTATCTCTTCCCTGGGACTCTCTACGCCTGCCTCCCTATAGGCCATTATTCCAGCACGATAGGTTGACTCTATATGAGCATAATCATAGTCGGTGTACATAAGCTCCTCTCCGGAACTCACGCTAATTTGGAGGGCTTTGATATGAACAGGGTCAGGCCTGAAATTCTTCGCCATATCAGCTCTGGCCACAATTGCCGCTGCCGCCCCATCGCTCACCCCACAGCAATCAAATAGTCCCAAAGGCCAGGCAATTATAGGGGCGTTCATTATTGTCTCTACAGACACCTCCCTGCGAAGATGAGCCTTTGGGTTTAAGGCGCCATTGTGATGGCTCTTGGATGAAATCTTGGCCAGTGTCCTTTTTCCCTCCTCTGGATCAAGACCATATTGGCTAAAATATCTGGTGGCCAGCATGGCAAATGCACCCGGCGCAGTCATGTTGGGAAAGATAAGCCTGTTTTTTGTCCCCATCGTCTGCCCAAATTCAGGAAGGCCACCGTAACCGGTGTCCTTGAGCTTCTCTTCTCCAAGAGCCAAGCAAATATCATAAGCTCCGGAAGCAACTGCATAGGCAGCACCTCTCAAAGCCTCAGAACCTGTGGCACAGAAGTTCTCTGTCCTGGTTGCCGCGATGAAAGGCAAACGTAGTGTAAGCGACAAGGGCTCAGCGCTCTTCCCTACGTTAACCTCGTCAAAGCAACTGCCAAACCAAGCTGCACCAATGTCCTTCTTCTCTATCCCAGCATCCTCTATGGCTTCCTTAAACGCATCAACCATCAAATCCTCAGCACCTTTGTCCCATAGCTCCCCAAATTGGGTACATCCCATCCCAATAATTGCCACTTGATCTCTTATTCCCTTCGGCATCCTTCACCTCCTTTGTACTCACTATGCCATTCTTGGAGTCGCTTTCCAAAAATATCCACTAATACCTCGCGCCTCATCAAGATACTTCCTCCGAAACGTCATTTCCACAGGCATACCTATCTTAAGTGATTCCAGCTCGCAGTCGGTAAGGTCAAACCAATATCTTCCTCCCCCGTCAAAGTCTATTACGCCGTATATTTGTGGCGGGTTTGGAGTAAAGGCCAAATTATCACCAGTGTAGGTAAAGAGGTTCCCCCTTTTGTCGGAAAAGCGATAATACTCCATCTCGTCAATAGCCCCGCAGTCAGGTTTCACACATACCCTGTTATAGGGGTATTGTGGAGTGCCGCAGCGCTGGCATCTAGCTCCACAAAGGCCCAGAACTGTTCTACGCTCCCTCCACAGGGTTGATAACTGAGTAAAAGCTATCTCTTCACCACGAATGCCTTTCTCCACCGGGACTATATTGCGGAAGGAGACATATTTCTCGTAATTGACTAGCTCTTGCTTGGAGCCAAGATATCCTCTGACCCCCCTTCTGTCCCTTACCTTCTCTATTTCATCAGTCACCGTAAGCCACAAGGCGTCGCTTCCATTTCCGAAGCTGGCGATAAGAATTTTATCCCCCGGCTTGGCTTCCTCAAGCGCTGCCGCAAGCATTAGTAAGGGATAAGCTGCACCACTGTCGCCCACCGAGTTCAGCATGTGGTCCTGAAGCTGACTGGGGTCAGCCGCCAATTGCTTCCCGATCGCTGCATGCTCCCTTGCATAAGGACAGGTGTAGATTATTTTGGCAAAGTCACTGATGTTTAGCTCATACTTCTTCAACAGTCCAGAGATAGCCTCAGGAAGGAGTCTAGTGTATCCCGCATCCCGGATGAATCTGTCCTCCCAGGTCCGGTCAAACCTATCGCTCTCCGCCCTCCAGTGTCCTATAAAATCGTAGGAAATGGAGTGCGAACCTTCCAGGCTAGCAATCACCTTACTATCACCTATCAGAAAGGCAGCAGAGGCATCCCCGTAGACTTGCTCTTGAAAGCTGCTCATTTTCCCCGTGCGGCAATCAGAGGCACAGAGAAGCAGGTTGTTCATCGACCCAGCCTTGATTGCGTCACAGGCAGAGATTAAAGCGGTGGTTCCTGCCTTGGTAGAATCGGTAAAGTCGGCAGTCCTGATATCAGCACTAACGTCAAGAGCAGAAGCGACTATACTTGCATCTTGCCTTTCTCTATATGGTGAGGTGGTAGTAGCAAAATATAAGCCGTCTATCTTCTCTCGCTCAAACCCTTTCAAACAATCCATTCCAGCAGCTACCGCCACGGTAACACTGTCCTCATCGTAGTTTGCCACTGCCTTCTCACCCGCCAGACCCACGGGGCTGTACCACCCTATAGCTGAAGCAATGACCTTACGATCCATCCGGAGCCAAGGGATGTAGGCTCCGTAAGAAGTAATACCTACCATGTTAAGCCTCCTTTTCTGACCTAGTTAAGCAATCGCCTCAACCTTTCATACGATATGATTTCCCCAGCCTAATGTCAACTGCCGGTACTCCTTCCTGCAATTAATGGGCAATCACCTTTCACAGCTTGATGCCACTGTTCTGCCATGAATATAGAGGCTGACCTGCGGGTATGGCTTTGGGCCCATGCTACCGATCGCTCTTCCTTCGGCGATTGAATAGGCCTGAGGGCCCGTGTCCACGGCACCGTATCTAGAGCCTCGGTGCTGCACACAAAGCTTGTGCATTGTGAATAAGCAAACCGAGGGGTAGATGTCCCTTCAGCGGTCTCTGGATATGATGTGTCATCTATCTATTGGAACGAGATCACTGTCTCATCTTGATCCTAAGTAATCATCGTTTGCCAGGTAAGTCACGCCCTTTTCTTGTGGTTCGTTGGCCCCAGATACCATGCGAAACACAAGCGCGTAGATGAGGAATTTGAGCAGCTGGTTCACACCCACCATTCCTTGGATATTGGCATGGCAATTATCTCCTTTATTTCCAGCCTCTTGTTTGCCTCCTTGGTGAACATGGTAGCGGGATACGTTGCTCGCAATACGATTGCCGT
>CAYVSN010000059.1:0-6512 GCA_964453875.1 uncultured Dehalococcoidales bacterium | reverse complement strand
GGCGCAATCCTATTTCCTCAACTGACCCATCAATGCCAGCAACGCTGACCCAGTCTCCTATCCTATATTGGTCTTCGAGCAAGATGAACATGCCAGCAAAAAAGTCCTTGATTAGACTTTGGGCACCAAAGGCAACAGCGAGGGCCACAATACCAAAGCCTGCAAGTATTGCGGCAATATTCACTCCGAATTCAGGAAGTATGGTTAGAATGGCAACAATAACAATGATGACTATGCCCGTACTAACAAAGACCGAGGACAGAGTATTGCATCGCTTTCTTATCTCATCTTCAGGCTGCCCCTTCATTCGCAGTGACACAGACCTCTTGACCAGTGAGGGCACAAAGTGTCGCAGCAACAAACATAAAACAACGGCAACGACGATAATCACTAGAACAGTGATGCCGTGTGTACTAAGCCAATCAACCATGCTCCCTCTTTGCCCGCTAGCAAGCCTTATGCTAGCATAGTTGACGTTAGGCATCAATTGATGGCTAAGCCGACATGCTTTGGAATCAGGGAGGACAGCTATTCAGGTAGTCCCTCACAGGACTGGTGAACTAGCCAAGGCTATCCGGGAAGCCCTGACCGAGAGGATCTCGACGAAGAAGGTGGTGTAAGAAGGATTCAAGCAGGCGCGCAAGTTTCCCCGGGAGCTGGCGCGAAATAGACTTTACAGGTCTGTTAGAAAGCGCAGGATAAGCTAGGGACAGGTGTTTTGTTACTCAACCCCGAAGGGGAGAGCCTCCTAATATGCTTAAACATGAAATAGAAAGGTAACGATGTCTCCATCCTGGACGATGCAATGTTTGCCTTCTATTCTAAGCAAGCCTCTTTTGCGCGCTTCAGCTACATTGCCACATCTCTCCAAATCGCTGTAGCTGATCACTTCAGCTTTGATGAAACCTCTTTCCATGTCGGAATGAACCTTCCCTGCTGCCTTTGGTGCTGTGGTGTCGCTGGGGATAGTCCACGCTTTCAATTCGGCGGAAGCTGTGGTAAAAAAAGAGATGAGCCCTAGAAGCTGATGGGAAAGATGGATAACCTGGTCAAGAGCCGGTGTAGTCAGCCCCATAGCTTCACGAAATTCCTTAGCCTCACTTTCGTCTAACTGAGATAGCTCCATCTCCAGCTTCCCACATAAGGCTACCACGGCAAATTGGGGATGAAGAGAACTTATTTGGCTTTCCAACAAGGAGGCTTGTGGTATTTGCTCCTCTCCGATGTTAAGAACGATTAGCATAGGTTTAGCGGTAAGAAATTGATAATTAGATAATGCCCTGAGTTCATCCTCGCTGAGCTCTTGCTGCCTTAACGGTATGTCCTCCTCCAATCTTGCTTTGACCTTTTGCAACAAAAGTTGCTCTTTTAAATGTTGTTCGCGTTCCGGTGTTTTGGGTCCTTTCAAGCTTGCCTCCAGCCTGTCAAGCCTTCTTTCGATAATGGCCAAATCGGAGAAGGCGAGCTCTAGATCCAAGTTGGCTATGTCCCTTTTAGGGTCCGTTCGCCCTTCAGGGTGAGGCAGCTTTTCATCTTCGAAAACTCGGACTACCTGAAGCAAGGCATCAGCAGTGGTTAGATAACTCAAGAACTCGCCTCCTAATTCCCCCTGGCTGCCAAAAATCTTGGGTGAGCCGGCAAGGTCCACATAGCTTACCTCAGCGTGAATAGTCTTTTTGGGATGGAATATGTTTTCAAGCAGCGCCAGCCGCGAATCGGGCACTTTGGCCACACCCACGTTTGGGGTTAGAGAAGGAGAATAAGTAGCAACCTCCGCTTTGCCTTTGGTCAGAGCGTTAAAAATCGTGGTTTTGCCGCTCTTTGGCATCCCGATGATAGCGAGCTTCATATCTATATCCTATCAGAGATTGCTGCAAAAGTCTTTTCTGCCTTTTTCAGTGGGCTCTCTCGTGTTCTATTTTCTGCCGGGGAGAATTGACGTTATGTTAGAATACGCAAGAGATGCTTCACATTCTTTACGGTCAGGATGATTTTTCTCTTCGTCAGGCTGTGGAGAGAATCAAGAGTGGTTTGGGCGCCCTGGAAATGCTGGCAGTTAATACCACGTCGCTGGATGGGGAGCATCTGACCTTGAAGGAACTTAGAGACAACTGTAGCACAAGCCCCTTTTTGTCCTCTGCTCGATTAGTTGTCGTCAGTGGCTTGTTGAGACGTTTTGAGCCAAAGCTTGGCAGGTCACAAAGTGGTAAGCACCCTATCCCCGAAGCCAAAGTTGAGCACGGAGAATGGCAAGCTCTTGATTCTTATATCGAGAAAATGCCAGCAACTACGGTGCTGATTCTGGTTGATAGCAAAATAAGCAACCGCAATCCCTTATTGAGGAGACTCTCTCCAGTGGCCAAAGTGCAGGCTTTTCCTTGGCTGCGAGGTAGCAGTTTGAGGGCGTGGATACAACAGAGAGCAACCAAAGGGGGTGGTACGATCACCGCTCAGGCTGTGGATTTGCTTGCTGAGCTAATTGGCGGAAACTTGTGGGCTATGAGCAACGAAATCAGCAAACTCTTGCTTTATGCTCACGGGCGTACTATTGGTGAAGAGGATGTCAGACAACTCGTGAGCCATGCCCAAGAAGCTAGTATTTTTGCCTTAGTAGATGCCGTTCTTGAAGGTCGAATCGAAACAGCCCAGAGGATACTTTACCAGTTATCTCGGGAAGGAGCTTCGCCAACTTATATTCTAGCCATGATTACCAGGCAATTACGTTTGATAGCCCAGGTGAAAGAAATGAGTCCAGGCTCATCGCGCAAGCAAATTCAGGATAGTCTGGGACTGGCTTCCACGTACACCATGGATAAGGCGCTCAAGCAAGCGAGGTCATATGACTTTGAGCGCATAAAACGAACTTACCACAAGCTCCTGGAAACCGACTTAGCTATCAAAACTGGCAAGTACAATGACACGCTAGCGGTCGAGCTGTTAGTAACCGAGTTGTGTCAGGTATGATCAGGATGAAATCGAGGTCATGGGAGATAGGTTGGGCAAATGGATAGCTAGAGAGGATGAAGGCGCCTGACTGCTGATGGCAGTAACGTCTGGGTTGATATCGCGCCTTGGTTCGTGGGTGTAGATTGAAGAGGCTTCACCTCGTGGGTGATCTGGCGCTACACAGGAACTAGGCACAACGAGATTGCCGCCTCCTGACGCTGTTCGCAGTGCGATCCCCTTGCTTGTCGTTGCGAGCGGAGCGAAGCAATCTCAGGGGTGGTGTTGAAACTAACACGGTTGCGCGACTCACGGGTTAAGGCTGCTGATCCTGAGCGAATTGGCTGGAGCGGTAGTCAGAGATGCCCAGTGACTGTTGCTCAAGTTAGCTGGTTCTGTGAATGAGATAATCCTACTGCGTAGGTCCTGCCTGAGATGCTGTGAGCTAGCCTATTGCTGGCCACAATCGCTCTTTGGCACAGTATTTGTCGGGTGCCCTGATAACACGGGGAACCACAACCTTATTGTGCGGCCAGGTAGGGAGCAAGTTTCTAACCGATATTAGTGCCAAATTCCCCCGTAGAGTTGGTAAGAGGCGTTAGAGCCGCGATATTGGGATATCTTCACTCCTGAGCCCTACTTGGAAGGGTTCGACCGTTGATTCCGGGAAGGCTTGCTTCATTGACGGATAAGAAGGAAACCCTATAAAATGATACGATTATGATTTTGGAGGCTTTGAAGGAATGAAGCTAGTTGAGGGAATGCTTGGTGGAGACGCGAGTTCCTTAGCACGACTAATCAGCTTGGTGGAAATGGGTAGCAAAGAGGTGCCTGAGGTAATGAAGCGCATCTATCCCTGCACGGGGAACGCATACCGCATTGGGGTTACAGGCCCACCGGGAGCAGGCAAGAGCACTCTGGTTGATAAGCTGACGGCATTGATAAGAGGTCAAGGCGCAGAGGTGGGGATAATTGCTGTAGACCCTACCAGTCCATTTACCGGGGGTGCGGTGCTAGGTGACAGGATTAGGATGCAACAACACTATCTTGACGAAGGGGTTTTCATCCGCAGCATGGCAACTCGTGGCAGCTTGGGAGGCTTACCAGCAACCACTGCCGAGGTAAGCAAATTACTCGATGCCTCAGGCAAAGACTTCATCTTGGTAGAGACCGTGGGTGTAGGCCAGACTGAAATAGATATAATTAAGAATGCAGATACAGTAATTGTCACCTTGGCCCCTGGGTTTGGAGATGCGGTTCAGACTATGAAGGCTGGGTTGTTTGAGATTGCTGATATATTCGCAGTTAATAAAGCTGATCTGCCTGGTGCCGATAATCTGATAAGTGACATCCAAGCTATGCTTTTGCTTCGCACCGGCGAGAGCACGTGGAAGACACCGATGGTGAAGACACAGGCAGTTGGCGATGTCGGCACTGAGGAACTCTATCAACAAATCGAGAAACACCGGCAGATGCTTACTGAGACGGGAGAACTCGATCGGCAGCGCCGGCAACAACTCTATGATGAGTTTATGGAAATAATCCAGCGCAAGATTTCCAAGGATTTGAAGATGTTCATTGAGCAAGACACGGAGCTAAGTAGCTACATGAGCAAGATAGTAAACAAGGAGATTGACCCTTATTCAGCAGCCGAGGAAATCCTCAATTCACCAAGCCTTCTAACTAGCTGGTGCTTCGGATTAGCAAGAAGCAAAGAAACTTGATGGCCAAGAATTATGATGTTGTTGTAGTTGGCAGTGGCACAGCAGGCATCTTCACCAGTCTAGAACTTTCCAACGCCGGGCTTGCTGTCTTACTCCTGGATAAAGGCAAAGAGATCGAGGCTCGCGTTTGCCCCATTGAGAAAGGAAGTCAGCGATGTATATCTTGCTCTCCTTGCGACTTGGTAAGCGGCTTCGGAGGAGCCGGAGCCTTCAGCGATGGCAAGCTGACCTTGTCTACAGAGATTGGTGGTTGGCTCAGACAGCTAGTCGGCTTCGATGAAGCTAAAACGCTTGTTGATTATGTTGACTCCGTCTACCTTAGATTTGGCGCCCCTCGTGAAGTTTATGGAACCGGAGAGAGAGTAGCTGAGCTTGAGCGCCAAGCTGTTTTGGCCGGGCTGAAGCTAATCCCCGTTAAGCTGCGCCACCTGGGAACAGAAAACTGCCGCCGGGCATTGAAGGCCATGCAGGAGCATCTATCGTCCAAAGTGGAAGTAAGGCCGAGGACGGCAGCTAAACGCATAGTAATTGATGATGAAGCGGTGAAAGCTATTGAGACCAGTGATGGTGAGAGGTTTGGTTGCAAGTATTTGGTTTTAGCTCCAGGAAGAGAGGGCTCAGAGTGGTTAGCCAGCGAAGCTGAACAGCTTAAGCTCAGCCTTGATTCTAACCCCGTTGACGTCGGGTGCAGAATTGAAGTACCAATGGCGGTTATGGAGGAGCTGACCTCAGTGCTATATGAGGCAAAACTCGAGTTCTATTCCAGAAGCTTTGATGACCGAGTTAGAACATTCTGTATGTGCCCCGGGGGCGAGGTGATCATGGAATCGACAGGAGGCTTTGACCCGGTGATCACAGTCAATGGTGTTGGTTATCTGAACCCCAAGACAAAGAATACTAATTTTGCTATTTTGGTAAGCACTTCTTTCACTGAGCCCTTCCACGAGCCCATTGCCTACGGAAAGGATCTGGCAAGGTTGGCTAACCTCTTGAGCGGCGGCGTCTTGGTGCAACGACTTGGAGACTTGATGGAGGGCCGACGTTCTACACAAGCTCGAATTGAGCATAGCCTTGTCGAGCCAAGCCTCAAAGCAGCAACTGCGGGGGACTTAAGCTTCGCCCTGCCATATCGCTACCTCAAAGGAATAGTCGAGATGTTGCAGGCGATGGACAAACTAGCTCCAGGCGTGGCCTCTTCCCATACTTTGCTTTACGGAACAGAGGTCAAATTCTACTCAAGCCAACTAAAGCTCACTTCTTGTTTGGAAACTGAGGTTAGAAATATGTTCGCTGTCGGCGACGGTGCTGGAGTAAGCCGGGGCTTGGTTCAGGCTTCGGCTTCAGGCGTAGTCGCTGCTAGAGAAATACTGAAACGATTGGGCAAAAATTAGCTTTGTCTTTGGCATCGACTTAACCTCCAGTGAAACCAAACCTAGTGCTTGTCTAGGGTTGGACAATGAGCTACAAGTTATCTACTTTGGCTTTCTAAGGAAGGATAGCGATATTGTCGCTGTCGCAGACCTTTGTTTGTCTGAAGTTGTAGCTATCGATGCTCCTCTGAGCTTCCCATTGGGATTGTCCCATCTTGAAGAGGATTCTGCTTGCCAAGCAAGTTCACAAAAGAAAGGCAGAGTGTGCGAAAGGGAATTAGCACAACTGGGGATTCCTTGCTATTTCACGACCGAAAAGTCGATCATTAAGGGGATGGTTTACCGAGGCATTGAGCTTAAGAATAGACTTTCTCAAGCAGGGTTCCAAGTGATCGAGGCGTATCCCTATGCCAGCAAAGTTCGTCTGTTCGGTAGGCACATACCGAGGAAAACCAGCCCAATGGGGATAGCATTC
>CAYVSN010000058.1:0-6535 GCA_964453875.1 uncultured Dehalococcoidales bacterium | reverse complement strand
GCACTTATGGTAAGTGTGACCTCACCGAGAATAGGCGGGGGGCTTGTGGGATTGATATAGCAACTCAGCAAGGAAGAATAGTGCTATTAGCTTGCTTGATGGGGTGTTCGCCCATGCTGCTCATGCTGGGCATATCCTTGAATATCTAATCGAGAAGCACGGCCCAGATAAGAAGATAGACTTGGGACCAAATATTGAGGTCGAAGCGCCACATATAAGGACGGTTGTAGGCTTGAAGCCCGAGACTCTGGGCGACCTTAAGATAGCTATAGAGTATGTCTTCAAGGAGATTTGCCATCTTCTTGATTCCACCAATATGGGGCAGGAAGGAAGCAGTCTGGATTATGAGTCTAAGGCTCTTCATGCTGGCATGCTGGATCACGTAGGGATGGAAGTAGCTGATATTGCTCAGATTGTTGGATTTGGCTATCCTAGCTGCGTGGCTGATACACCCATGGTGGATATGGGGTGGGGCTCGGTGGATAGATCCAAGCCAGTGATCCTCGTCGTGGGACATAATCCGGCTACCTCAACCGCTGTTATTGATTACCTTCGAGAGAATGACCTCTACGACAAGGTTGAGGTCTGCGGCATATGCTGCACTGCCTTAGAGACAACCAGGTATTCTGATAGAGCAAAAATCGTAGGACCCTTTTCCAGACAACTCTTCTTCGTCAGGACTGGGATTGCCGATGTCATCGTGACCGATGAGCAATGCATTAGAACCGATATGCCAATAGAGGCGAGCAAAGCTGGTTCAGCGCTTATTGCTACCTTGGATAAGGCTATGTATGGGCTTGAGGATGCCAGCGAGATGGATACGGAAGAGATAGTGAAACAGATGGCGGAGGATAAGAAGCATTTCGCTATCCTTGACCCCAAAAAGACAGCCAAGGTGGCAGCCAGGGTTGCCATGGAAATTGCGCCCGAGAGGCGGAAAGAATGGCTAACGGAAGAGGAGGCTAAAGAACTAGCGACAAAATGCAGCAATTGTGGCATGTGTGAGCAGGTATGTCCCAACCTCTTTGACATTGGCGCTGGTATAAGTGAGGTTGCCAAGGGCAATCTTGACTTGATAAGGGAGCAATTCAATCTATGTGTTGGCTGCGGGAAGTGCGAGCAGGAATGCCCTCGCCAAATTCCTATCTTCAAGATAATGCAAGTGGCGGCGAGCAAGGAGACCTGGAAAATAAGATCCGGACGTGGTCCTATTATGGATACCGAGATAAGGAATGTTGGGGCACCTATAACCCTGGGCACCATTCCCGGAGTTGTTGCCTTTGTAGGCTGCTCTAACTTCCCAGACATAAGGGACATTGCTGAAATGGTGGATGAGTTTGCACGCAGAAAGTATATCGTGGTCCTCTCGGGGTGTTCTGCTATGGTTGCCGGGATGTGGAAGGATAAAGATGGCAAAAACATCTATGAGAAATATCCCCCTGATTTCGACGCCGGATGCGTGGCAAATGTTGGCTCTTGTGTTGCCAACAGCCACATCTCTGGAGCAGCGATAAAGATAGCCAATATCTTCGCTGCTCTCCCTCTGAGAGCAAACTACGAGGTGATGGCTGACTACGTTCTGAATAGAGTAGGTGCTTGTGGCGTGGCCTGGGGAGCGTATTCCCAGAAGGCGGCTTCCATTGGCACCGGATGCAATAGACTGGGCATCCCAGTGATCCTGGGTCCCCATTCCTCCAAATATAGAAGGCTATATCTATCAAGAAAGGAGGAGGATGATTGGCGTGTCATGGATGCCAGGAAGAGAGAAATTGTCGATAGTGGAGAGCCTTCCCCTGAGCACCTGGCTTATGTATGCGAGACTAAGGAGAAGGCTATGGTGACAATCCCCAAGCTATGCATAAGGAAGAATGATACTCCTCAAGGAAGGGCAATTAAGCTTAATCACTACATTTCCTTATACAAGAAGTATATGGGAGGTGGGCTTCCTGAGGACCTTCATCTCTTTGTCCGCAGGGACCCCGATATCCCTCTGGTCTATAAGAAAGAAGTACGGGCATACTTCCAGGAAATTGGCTGGCAGCCTAAGGAACCCGTAGGACTTCCCACCTTGATTGGGACATACCCCACCAAGGTTCCTGTGGATGCCGTTATACATTAAGAGAAAAGGTGAATGGCCTAGAAGGACGAATGAACATAATAGAGGAATTCTAGAAGGAGGGAAGAATGGCAGTGATACCGTTTCATCGTGTAAACGTCATGACCGGGATAAAGGCAGCGAGGATAATAGAGGATGCTTCGGAGTATGCCGACTTTATTCAGAAGGCAAAGAGACCCCTATTAATACTTGGTCCTTTGCTGTCCGAGTGGTCGCTTGACGGGAAACTCCTCATTGACTATGCCCTGGAGATAGCCGAGGCTGCCAAAATACCTATATGCGCCACGGCGCAGGTTAGAGCGAAACTGACGGAACTGGGAGTAAGGCCTGATAGCGTCTACGACGCCGTGGAGATAGTAAATGCCCTTAAGGATCCCGACTGGAGGGGGGTTAGAAAAGAAGGAAACCACGACCTGGTGCTCTTTTTTGGCATAAGAAGTGATCTTGCCGAGCAAAGCCTTTCCGTGCTGAAGCATTTTGCTCCTCACTTGAAGACTATGACTCTGTGCAAATTCTACTATCCCAATGCCAACTATTCCCTTCCTAATTTCAGGAAGGATAAGCAGTGGAAGGCTTTCTTGGAAGACCTAATAGCCGATCTGAAGAAAGGAGGTTAAAGAATGGAGTTCCACGTAGATATCGGACCACAATATGAAGGAGAGGTGGTAAGAAAGGAAGACCTTTACATCGAGTTTGGGGGCCCGAAGGCAGCTCAGAAGTTTGAGCTGGCAACCCTGAAGAGCCCTGAGGAGATTGAGGATGGGAAGGTGGAGCTTATCGGTCCTGATATAGGTGAATTGCAGCCTTACGACGCCGCGACAGAGAAGGGTGGGAGTTACCCTATTGCTATTCTGGTTGATGTTGCCGGAGCGGAACTGGATAAGGATGCCGAAGCAATCATTGAGAGACGGATCCACATGTTCACCAACATGACTGAGGGTTGGTATCACATGAATCAGCGCCAGGATACCTGGATGCGGATGAACAAGGACTGCGCCGCGAAAGGCTTCAATTCTTTGAAGGAGTTGGGAGAGATCTACAACTTTCTATACACTTCGGAAATGCCAATTATTGAGAAGATTCAAACCACTATCATCACCGATGAAGCAAAAGTGGCGGAGCTTCGACCACAAGCCCTGGAGGTCTACCGCGCCAGAGATGAAAGGGCAAGGACCTTACGCGATGAGGATGTAGACACATTCTATGGCTGCGTTCTGTGTCAAAGCTTCGCTCCGACCCACATCTCCATAATAACCCCGGATAGAATTGCCAATTGTGGAGCGATCAACTGGTTTGATGGCAGAGCTGCCGCTAAGATTGACCCCGAGGGTCCTATATTTGCTATACCAAAAGGCGAACTCGTAGACCCCACAAAAGGGGAATATACTGGGGCGAATCAAGTAGAGTATGAAAGATCCCTAGGAACTTATGACCGAGTCTATCTCTACAGCGCCTTCGAGCATCCCCACACCTCCTGTGGCTGTTTCGAAGCCATCGTTTTCTACATACCTGAGGCAGACGGCTTCGGGGTAGTGCACAGGGATTACAAGGGGCAGACGGTAATTGGGGAAACGTTTACCCATATGGCCGGTGACACCTCCGGAGGAAGGCAGGTGGAGGGAAGATTGGGGACAGGGCTGGAGCAGTTGAGGTCTCCCAAGTTCATCCAGGCAGATGGAGGGAGAAAAAGGATAGTCTGGTTGCCTAAGGAGATAAAGGAGAGATATAGGGAAGCTTTTGAAGCAGATGGAGTATATGACAAGATTCCCACGGAAGAAGATGTCAGCAACACAGATGAGCTTCTGGAGTTTCTCGAGAAGGTAGGACACCCCTGGATAGCAGGGGAGGTTGAGCTTCCTGGATAACCGCATGGCCCCTCTGCCTTGATGGGAGAAAGTGAGGCTGAAGGGATGCTTATTTGGGATTCAAAGGGAATTTAGAATTTGATCTGGTAGGAGGTTTATTATGCCGATCAGTGGATCTGAAGTAGTCAAGATGCTTCCCAAGACGAAGGGATGTAAGGACTGCGGCTTCCCCACCTGTTTTGCCTTCGCCATGAAGCTGGCTTCGGGCGGCGCCACTGTGGATCAGTGTCCTCATCTCTCCGAGGAAACAAAAACCCAATTGGCAGAGCTTCTTGCTCCACCCATGAGGCTTGTCACCATAGGCACAGGGGAAAATAGGCTGGAAATTGGCAACGAAGAGGTGGTATATAGACATGAGAAGACCTATCACCACCCGCCGGGAGTTGCTCTGCTTATCTCCGACAAGGAGAGCGACGATAGAATCGAAGAGAAGATGAACAAGATAAAGGAACTGGAGTTCCTCTGGATAGGGTTGACCCTCAAGGCCGACCTCTTAGCGCTTCACTTCGAATCTGGGAACAGGGACAAATACCTGGCTCTGGTCAAGAAAGCTTACCATGAGAGTAGCGCGCCAATTATCCTGATTTCAGAGGACATCGAGGCATTGTTCTCCGCCAGGGATACTTGTGCCGATAGAAATCCTCTACTTTATCCCATAACCAGGGAAAATGTCGAGGAGGCAATACCAAAGATCAAAGAAAAACCCACCCCTGTAGCAATTAGAGCAGAGAATGTGGATTCGCTGGTGCCCTTAACTAGCAGGCTAAAGGAGGCTGGTATTGAGGATGTAGTTCTGGATCCGGGTTCCAAGAACCTAATAGAGGGTATAAGGGATCAGACTCTCATCAGGAGGGCTGCTTTGAAGGCCGGATTCAGGCCACTAGGCTATCCCACAATAGCCTTTCCCTGCTTCATTGCTAGAGATGGTCTGAAGGAGGCTATGGCTGCCTCGGCGTTTATAGACAAATTCACCGCGCTAATTGTGCTTTCCGATTTCGAACCACGCTCCCTCCTTCCTACGCTAGTTCAAAGGCTTAATATCTATACCGACCCTCGCTTTCCCATGGCTGTAGAGGAAAAATACTATGAAATATTGGAGCCAGATGAATATTCCCCAGTTCTTGTGACCTCAAACTGGGCTTTGACCTACTTCCTCGTCTCATCGGCGACTGAGGCTACTAAGGTTGCCTCCTTCCTTTGCGTGAAGGATGCGGAGGGTCTGGGTGTCCTTACTGGCTGGGCAGCAGGAAAGTTCGGCGGCGCTGACGTTGGCGCATTCATCAAGAAGTGCGGAATTGCCGATAGGGTAAAACACAGAAAACTAGTCATCCCAGGGAAAGTAGCCCGAATCAAAGGCGAGCTTGAAGACGCTCTGGACCTTAAGTGGGAGGTTGTCGTTGGCCCCAAGGAAACAACAGGGCTGGCAGCTTTCCTTCCACCGTTTGCTGCGCAGTTGAGGCAGTAGAAGTCGGTGCCGACAGAAAAAAGAGCCCAGTTAATTGGGCAACTGATTGGGAGTCTGGCTTCATATGGCGGGGGAAGGAGAGACTTAATTCCTTTACTGCAGGAAGTCCAGAAAAGACTCAGCTACCTCCCCAAGGAAGCGATGCTGGGCATTGCCCATTTCCTTGAGATTCCTGAAATCGAGGTGTATGGAGTTGCTACCTTTTACAACCAGTTTCGCCTTGCTCCGTTGGGAAAGCACCACGTCCGCGTTTGTATGGGAACCGCCTGCCACCTTGCAGGGGGCAGGCTCGTCTCAGAGGCCTTAGAAAGACAGCTTGACATCAAGGTGGGAGAGACCACACAGAATAAGGAGTTCAGCTTAGAGCGAGTCGCTTGCGTTGGTTGCTGCATGCTGGCCCCTGTAGTACTTATGGGGAACGATGTTCACCCCAAGATGACACCGTTTAAAGCGGAGGAGGCTTTAATACCCTATAGGCATGAAGCCTAACCAGACGGCTCAATAAACGAGCAGCCTTCAGATGAAAGTCATGCGTAGAACATGTCTCCGATGACGTTTGAAGACATTGAAGATCAAGCAAAAGCGGAATGGGAAGATCTTCAAAGTAATACTCATATCTTGATTGGCACACCTACCTGCGGCAGAGCGGCGGGTGCTTTGGCCACTCTTGAAGCTTTCCAAAAAGAGCTATCACGGCGGAATATTGACGTCAAGATCATTGAGGTTGGCTGTATGGGGCTGTGCTATGCTGAGCCTTTGGTGACTATATCCAGACCCGACTCCTTCCGCATTGTATACCACAACGTAACACCAGAACTCGCTGGCCGCCTCGTAGAGGGTTACATTGTGAGCGACGACCCTTGCCTCGAACTTGCCCTAGGCACCCTTGAGGGAGGCGAGGAGGAAGCCCCCTACATACCAGAGCTTCCCAAGTCTGAACATGAACTTCGCCTTGTGTTACGGCGTTGCGGTTATATCGACCCCCAGAACATAAATCACTATATCGCCAATGGTGGCTATGCTGCTTTGGATAATGCCCTGAGAATGCGGCCTGAGGAGGTAGTTGAGGAGCTGAAGAGATCAGGACTC
>CAYVSN010000057.1:0-6631 GCA_964453875.1 uncultured Dehalococcoidales bacterium | reverse complement strand
TCTTCCAGTCATCTGATGACACTTTGACTATCAATGTTGCAGGCGTAGTGCTGGCAACCGCTCCAATAAATTCCCAAGCTGGCGTGGGGAGGTGGATAGTCGAGGTCGATCTTGTTGAGGAAAGGGTAATAAACACAGTGGAATACCCCTTGAGATAGACTGTAGTGAGACTCCTCAGCCAGTTGCGGGATAAGAGCCCTCCTCTAGAAGTGCCCTTATCTTTGTATCCTTTGATAGCCCGACCCACTCGTTTTTCGTTATACTTATGGGCATGAAGGACATCTTGCTTGTGGATAAGCCAAAGGGACTTACTTCGTCGCGAGTGGTACAACTGATAAGAAGGCAGTTTAAGGTAAAAGCTGGCCATACAGGAACGCTCGATCCCATAGCTACCGGCCTACTCATTATCCTCACCGGGAAACGTACTAAGGAGGCCTCGTTGTTTCTCCAATTAGACAAAGCTTATGAGGTGAAAGCCATTCTGGGTCTAGAGACCGATACCTTTGATTCCGAAGGCAGGGTTCTGCGCCAAAGTGATAGACAGGTAACCAGGGAAGAACTGGAAAAGGTGTTAAGCGAGTTTCACGGGGCCATTTGGCAAGTCCCTCCTCCGTTTTCGGCCAAGAAGCTGGAGGGCCGGAAGGCCTACCAACTGGCCAGGAAAGGTGTAAGTGTAGACATACCACCTAAGAAAGTGAGCATCTGTTCCTTGGAGCTTAAGGCGTTCCAATTTCCTTACTTTACCCTGAGTTGTGATGTATCCTCAGGATTTTATGTCAGGAGCCTTGCTCACGATATCGGGGAGAGATTGGGGGTTGGCGCCACGGTAGTCGAGGTTCGTCGCACAAGAGTTGGTTCTCACCTTGTAGGACAGGCCAAGAGCCTGGAGGAAATCCTAGGCCACAAGGTCTAAACTTTTTCAACACCTTTCCGTTATTGATATTCAGAGAGCCCAAATGAAGCGAATCTTCAGAGTTTTGCTGCTGCCCATTTGTTTTGGTCTAGTTGCTATGCCTTTGGCACAGGTAGCTCTGGCCGATAGAGGGATGGTGCCTATAGGCGATATCTCAGTGTATGGACCGGGACAAAAGGCAATCATTGCCTGGAATGGCGATCAAGAGATAATGATCCTATCTACTGATGTTAGCGCCAGTGGCGATAGCCAGGTTCTGGAGATCCTACCCTTGCCTTCCGAGCCCAAAGTAGAAAAAGGCGACTTCGCTTCCTTTGAGCAGGTTAATAAGCTCATCGAGGAGCATTTGCCCAGGCACTGGTGGGACGGGTTTAGGAAGGGTATGTTGAGTCCAGGTGAAGGGGTGGAGATAATCTTTCACGAGAAGATTGGTGCTCATGATATCACCGTAGTCGAAGCTGGTGACTCCGCTGAACTCGTCATGTGGGCAGAGGACTTCCTTAGAGATGCCGACATCGAACACGAGATTTTCTCACCTAAACTTGAATCGTTAGTCAGTGATTACATCGCCCGAGACATAGACTACTTCGTTTTTGACCTTATCGAAGTGACTTCAGAGCCAAAAAGCATTGAGCCTATTGTGTACCGATTCGATTCCGATCTTCTCTATTTCCCACTGAAGATATCCACACTCGCTGAAGGGTGGACGGACATAAACTTATTCTTGCTTACACCAGAGCCAGCAAATTTGTATTGGCTGCCACGGGAAAGCGAACTACCACGTGGGCTGCAGATGGGTAAGTTCTACGGCAGACACGACAATCAGCCCATTCAATTCAAGCTAACTGCAGAGGAGCTAGCTTCTATAGACGAGGACATAGCCGGCCTTCTTGAAGGTGACGCTTGGCTTGCCGCCATGGCCTACCACGGGGATTTGGCTGGTCTGACCAGGGATCTAATAATAGGCTGGATTTCGCCCAATGCAAAGCTCGCTTTTGATTGCTGCCAAGGCAGATGTGCTTCAGAGCAAGAATCACAGGCTGTAATAGGGATCTTTGGCAATACAATAGTCGCTTATGGGCTAGCCATTACGCCCACTCCTTGCCATGAGCTTGGCGCAGAGCTCATCATTCCTCCTACATTTGCCTACCCACCAACTATGATTGTTGATGTCACGTCACAGGAGAAGCCAGGTTTCTGTATTGAGTGCCTAGGAGAGGTGCTGTTTCGAGCCGAGATTGCCAACTTAGTCCCGGGCCTTTATGACGTTGTCGTCCAATACCAAGGCGAGGTCATTGGCCGGGAAAGAGTCTTTTTGCCTCTTTCCAGTACATCTCAATACTTTCAGCTTCCTTCCCAAGCTACTCTGAAAGCCCATGCACCCGCAGGCGGACTCGAGGTCTACGTTGAAAACGGGTCCGAAATCGAGGCGCTGGATCCAGACACAGTTGTTAGAGCCAGCCTCAAGGGAGGGGATACTAAGCTCCACTCAGCCTACCTACAGTTTAATGAAGCTACTAGAGAGATGATGGTCGAGATCAACGATGTACCCGCAATAGTCAAAGTCGCCCCAAACTCCCAACTGAAAATTCAGGACTGTCAACTTTACCTGGATACGGATTACCGTCTGGTACCGGTGTCGGTGATGCCACACCAAGCAGCAGGCAGCCTTGAAGTGGAGCCTCGTCATATTGAGCTTAAGGTGATTGATGACAAGGCAATATATGAAATTGAAGGCCTAACCCACAAGAAGTTCTTGGGATTGGTATCTAGAGAGATAAGGATAAAGGGACACGTGGATGCTGCCACAGGGGAGGTAGTGAAAAGAGAACTACCATTGCTGAGTCAATCTTTGCTGGCAAAGGCATACACCTGGCTTAAGAACCTCTCTGCGATAGATAAACCATTGATGAACCTTTTATGACTTGCTTCGTCGTTAATAGCGTAGGGTATTGAGCTGTCACCCTGAACGGAGTGAAGGGTCTGTGGATTCTTCGCTCCGCTCAGAATGGCATGGAAGATCATCAAATGATTGATATTACAGGTCAAATCATGAAGCTTCTACGAATGTTGAAAACCGTGATAGCTGCCAGAGGCTTGGAAGTGCTTCTCTTGGGTAAGGAGGTTACTATGCCCGATGGCGCTAGCTTAGGGGCAGTCACCGCTATCAAGAAAGAACTATCGCAAGACAAAATATGGATGGTAATTGATAATCTGGGTCAGAAGACGATAATACCTATCGAACAGGTTGCAAATGTAGCTGATGAGGTGGTTCTCTTTGATGATTTGCCCCTGGCTAGCTTAGCAGCGGATGGCGACACAAGTCGTTGCTAGCTCAGGGAAGACTCGCTTAATACAGGAGGCAAGATGGAGATTGTGAGACTTTTGACTTCTTTTCTGTTGGTTGGCACCTTTGTAGCCAGTGGCTGTGCGCCCGGTATGACGTCCTCTAGATTCACCATACCTTCAGTAAGCGGAGGCGAAGTATCGAATCCCAAGCTAGCCATGGCGATTTGGTATGAGACTGCAGAGCTATCTATATCCCCTGATTCTCCTTGCTACATATTGCCTCTAGACCTAGATGGAATAACAAACTTTGGGGAGATAGAATCGGGATTCAGGCTGACTGAAAACCAGAAGCAACTCTTGGAGGAAAACGGTTTTGTAGTTATTCCCTGGCACGGAGATGACATTGTCCAGCCTTACAAGACGCTGAAAGAGCAGGGAGTTCCCATCTTTGTTACCTCTGATACCTTGCTTCACCTGTATCACATCCAGTTCAACGAAATATTGAAACGCCTCGAGGAAGAGGAATTCTTCAACGAGCTAATTGATATGAGCCAAGTGATGATGGACAGGGCAACGCAGGACTATAAATCCTTCACCGACCCTGACCTGAAGGAAGCTGCTAGAAGGAATGTTGCCTATTTCGCCGTTGCCCTAGAGCTCCTCCAAACGCCAACTGAGGGCTATGACGAGGAGAAAGCCAGGCAAGAAATCGAGCGATGGAATGAGGAGCACCCCTGGGACACGAAGGAATTTAAGCCACCAAAGAAGGTTGCCTTCACCGTGCCGTCTTATGTGGCAGACGAAGTTGCTGAGGAAATTGAAAACATTGAAGCGCACGAGGGTTTCAAGCCAAGTGCTATTTTCAACTCCCCTGACTCCTCCAATCCCTATAAGGAGGACTACTCCCAGTATGTTCCCAGAGGACATTACACCAGGAGCGAGGCGCTGAAAAGGTATTTCAAGGCAGCGATGTGGTATGGGAGGATGGCTTTCCTCCTTAAAGGAGGTCCCAACGCTTTGGTCAGCGAGGAAGATGCTCGAATTTCTACAATTCAAGCTTCGCTTATTTCCGCCGAGTTGCCCAATGTGAGGGTAAACAACGTGAGTTGCTGGGAAATATGGAATCGGATTTATTCCGTCACCTCATTCTTTGTGGGCACCGCGGATGACCTCACACCTTATGAATATCTGGATGCCATAGAGAAGGTTTTCGGCACTGAATTTGATGCTATTCAGCTTGCTGATGAGGAAGCTTTGCTAAGTCTAAAGGCGGAGCTGGCTCAAATGAGAAATCCTCAGATTTACGGTGGCTCGGGAGTTTGCCTCATCGCTCCCCCGGTAACCAAAGAAAAGCTCTACGAGTGTCTGGCCAAGACAAAAGGGATGAGGTTTATGGGGCAGAGATTTGTTCCTGATTCATATATGTTCCAGAACTTGGTCTTTCCCACTGTTGGCATGTATGTGGGCGAGGATGAGCCATTTACCATGAAGACGACTATACTTGGCCCCACTAGATGCTTTCCTAGAGGATTGGATATCATGGCAGTCCTGGGCTCAGAGCGGGCTTATGACATATTGAAAGCTGATGGTGACACTGAGTACCAGGGGGAAGACACCAGCTATGATAAGCAGCTAGATGACTTAAGGGAGCAATTCAGCGCTCTTACCGAGGAGGACTGGAATCGTAACCTGTACTGGGCTTGGCTTCACGCTTTAAAGCCTTTGCTTGAGGACTATGGTCAGGGCTATCCCACTTTCATGCAGACGGAAGCTTGGAAAGACAAAGAATTGCAGACTGCCTTGGCGTCCTGGACTGAGCTCCGCCATGACACTATCCTATATGCCAAGCAAAGTTACACTCCAGCAGCAACGGCGGCACCACCTCAGCCGAAGCCTGTGGTAGGCTACGTGGAGCCAGTTCCCGAGTTCTATTCCCGCATGCTATCGCTTACCAAAATGACAAAAGAGGGATTAGCCGAGCTTGAGGCCTTGAGCCATGAGGAAAGGTCGAGGTTGGAGAGCTTGGAGACTATCCTGGCGAGCTTAATCAGAATCTCTAAGGATGAACTGGAAGGTAAGGAACTATCTCAGAGCGATTACGAATTCATCAGGAATTTCGGTCAGCAGCTTGATTCCATAGTTGTCGGAGTCGAGGCCGAGGGCAAAGAAACCACCATGGTCGCTGATGTCCATACCGATGCCAACCCACCACAGCAAGTCTTGGAGGAGGGAGTGGGTTATGTTGATCTTGCCTTAGTTGCTTACAAGGTTCCCGATGGCAGAATCATAGTCGGTGCTGGCCCTACCCTCAGTTACTATGAGTTTAAGCAGCCTATGAGTGAAAGACTGACTGATGAGCAGTGGAAAGAAATGCTGGAGCTAGGAGGGCAACCTCCAAGGCCAAGCTGGATAGATAGCTTCCATGCGGAATGAGCGATAAGACAAAGACTCCTTTGCCCTATCAACTCTGCAATTGTGCAGCCACGCTATTTCGTGGATCGAAAGACTCTTTCATTCACCAAAGCTAGAGCAAACCATATCAATTCTCCAACCGCCATTTGACCCATATGCATCAGTTTGACCGGCGGATACATTCCCACTCCCGGTCGAGCCTGTAATGGATATATCGATGTCACGGACTCCGTGTCCCACTCAGAATGGCTAGGCATAGCGCAACGAACCCCATACTTCTACATGTAGTTAGTGACAAGGGAACTCCTATGCCTTTCTAGCCCTGTTCATCTTGCTCCCGGTCTTTAGACTTGGGAGGCCAAGCTCCCACCTTGCCCCGGCCAACCGCTGCCATTGTTGACGGCTTAGCTCCAGTCCTCCAAATGAAGCCAGGGTGCTATAATTACGGCCAAGAACAAACCTGGATTTTGTGGAGAGACAGTGGAAGAGACCAGCCTTATACTAGATCTGGCGATAGCTTTTGGGGCTGCACTAGGCGGGGGCTTGGTTGCTAGACTCCTGAAGCAGCCGGCCATTCTGGGCTATCTTATAGCGGGCATTATCATTGGTCCCTATGCTCTGGGCTTGATTGAGAGCATAGGCAACATCCGAATTCTAGCTACGATTGGCGTGGTAATTCTCCTTTTCACCCTGGGCCTCGAATTCTCCCTTCGAGAATTGAAACGGCTAAGGAATGTTGCCATTTTCGGCGGTATCGCTCAGATAGCAGTAACCACTGCTCTAGGAATGCTTGTCGCCATGTCTCTATTAGGACAGACCCCCCGCGAAGCAATTGTTTTCGGTTTTCTGATTGCTCTGAGCAGCACCATGGTGGTGATTGGGTTGCTGGTTGATAGAGGCGAGGCTAACTCACCACATGGACGCGTGATGATAGGCATCCTGTTGTTGCAGGACATTGCTGCTGCCTTCGCCATGTTCATCTTGCCTGCGCTGGGGGCAGCTAATGGGAGCCTATTA
>CAYVSN010000056.1:0-6641 GCA_964453875.1 uncultured Dehalococcoidales bacterium | reverse complement strand
CACGGGCCGGGGCAAGGCTTATGTTCCCTTCGCCAATGAGTCTGCCCTTGATTCGATGTGTTTGGCTCAAGGGATTCACCGTGTCCTCCCCTCAGTGCACAGCGTCCTCGATATAGGGGCTGAGAAAGCTCTAGCGGCGAGATGCTCCCAAGGAAAGGTGCTCAGTATGGCCGTTAATGATCAGTGCGCTGCAGGGACAGGCACCTATCTACAAATGGTATCGGAGATTCTGGAAGTCCCTATCGAGAAAATGGGGGAGCTATTCCTTAAATCTACGGAGGAACTGCAAATAAATAGCACCTGCACTGTCTTCGCCGAGACTGAGATTATCTCTCTAATACATTCCAAGAGGAAGCGCGAGGATATTGTAAGGGGAGCCTACCGAGCTTTGGCTCTGCGCCTCTACCCTATCTTGGCGCGGGTGGGTATAGAGAGGGATGTGGCTCTCAGTGGGGGGGTGGCCCTGCACATTGGGGTGCGTCGCACTATCGATGAGGTACTCGGCTACCAAGTCCTTGTCCCTCAGAATCCCTTAACTGTAAATGCCTTAGGCGCTGCTGTTATAGCTGAGAAAAGGGTGGGGGACGCAACATGATGACTGCCGGGGTGGATATAGGTTCTCTTAGTGCCAGCGTCGTGATATTAGATGACAAAGAGATAATCAGTTACCATGTTACGCGTACTGGACATGACAGCGTCGAAACGTCGTGGAGGGTTATGGGTGAAACACTCAAGCAGTGTGGCGGGAATATCAGATTGGAAGAAATTGGCTATATAGTGGCCACTGGCTATGGCCGAATAGTAGTGCCCTTCAGCCAAGCTACAGTGACGGAGATCTCCTGCCATGCTTATGGGAACCACTGGTTTTTCCCAGGGGTGCATACCATCCTTGATATAGGAGGCCAAGACTGTAAGGTCATTCGATGTGATGCCCAAGGTAAGGTGACTAATTTCGCCATGAATGATAAGTGCGCCGCGGGCACGGGACGCTATTTGGAGAGAATAGCTGCCACGCTGGGGGTGACTCTGGAGGAATTTGGTCCCCTATCCTTAGAGACGACAAAAGGGCCGGTCGCCATCAGTGAGTTTTGTACTGTCTTCGCCCAGCGAGATGTTGTTCTGCAAATGCGCCAAGGGGCACAGCGCAATGATATCCTAGCTGGGGCCTGCGACGCCATTGTCAAGCGCGTGTATGGCCTGTTGCAGCGTGTTGGCATTGAAGAACCTTTTGCCATAAGCGGTGGTGTGGCCAAAAATATTGGAGTGGTCAAACGCCTAGAGGAAAAGCTGGGGCTGAAGGCCCACATTGCCTTCGATTCGCAGATTGTGGGGGCTTTGGGAGCTGCTCTTTTTGCCCGTGAGCGCCTAAAAGGTGATTAATATGGAACAGCTAAGATATGCCTTTTGAAGCACCGTCTAAGACAAAGCTTAGAAGAGAAAGAGGGGATCAGAAATGGAGAAGGTAAAAGTCATTGTCTATGGGATTGGAGCTATGGGAAGCGGCATGGTTAGGATGATGTCAGATAAAGAAGGGCTAGAGATTGTGGGTGGCATTGTATTTGCAGAGGAGAATGTGGGGAGGGATATAGGAGAGGTAGCTGGTGTTGGTAAGAGGTTAGGCATCGTTGCATCCGGTGATCCAGATACTGTTTTCTCCAGGACTAAAGCTGACATAGTGTTGCATGTCACTCGTATTTCTCGCCAAATGGAATCCGAGATTATGAAGGCGGCAGAGGCGGGACTTAACGTAATAACAACAGCGGACATCAGGCTAGCATACCCTTGGATTCACTGGCCTGAACTTGCACAAAGGGTTGACGAGGCAGCCAAGAGAAATGGCGTTACAGTCCTATCTACAGGTTTTAGACCGGGGTTCATAACGGACCTACTGCCCATTGTATTCAGTGGGATATGTGCCTCAGTTGAGAAAGTTGTGGTAAGAGGAGTGGAGGATTGGACACTCTTCGGCATCTCGACATTGATGCGGTTGGGGTTTGGGAATACAGTCGACGAGTTTAAGAAGAGATTGGCAGGTAGACCTGTGAGCCCTGCGAACCCCCCATCTACCGAACTCGATATGATTGCCGATGCTTTAGGATGGGAATTAAGTGAGACAAGTCGAACGCTGGAGCCAGTAACTTCGAAAAGACGAAAGAGAACACAGCACGGTATGGAGATAGAACCAGGCATGGTATGTGGCTTTAAGGAGGTGACTTCTGGCATGATGGATGGGCAGGCAGTCATCGTCTTGGAGCTTGTTGGAGTGGTAGATCTGGAGGAGGAAGGGCTGGAGAGCAGCAACTTTGTTTCCATCAAGGGGAAACCAGACCTTGACATAGTTATGAAAGACTCGAAGAGTGATGCACTATTCTATAGTCACGCTGTCAATGCCATTCCTCAAGTAATGGAAGCTAAACCAGGCCTTGTAACAGTGAGGGATCTACCGGTAGCTGCTGCCTTGAAATAGGACAAGCTTCATTACTTAGGAGGGTGCGACGCAGGGAGAATCATCGTGGCCTGGGCAAAACGTTGGAGTCGTCAAACGCTTAGAGGAAAGGCTGGGGCCAAAAGCGCAGATCGCCTTCGATTCGCAGATTGTGGGGGCTCTTGGAGCTGCTCTTTTTGCCCGTAGGCACCTAAAAGGAGACTAATATGCAACAGCTAAGAAACCTGTTCAATCCTATTAAGATAGGCAAGATGGAGCTCAATAACAGGGTCGTGATGTTACCAGTGACCACAGGGTTTGCCGAGGATGACGCCACGGTAGGTGACCGCTTTATTAGCTATTTTGCTGAAAGAGCCAGAGGAGGGGTTGGGCTTATCATTATACCCTTCGGCCCAACCTATGTTGGGTGCCCTATGCAACCTAGCTTACATGATGACCGCTTTATCCCCGGTGCACGCAGATTAACTGATGCGGTTCACTCTTACGGGTCCAAGATAGCGGCACAGCTGATAACTCAATATCACCTGATAACCAAAGAGGGAGGGCCTCCTGAGGTGGTAGCCCCTTCACCGGTACCTAATGTGATGATCCGTTGCACTCCAAGAGCTCTTTCCATTGAAGAGATTCATTGGCTTATCGAGGAGTACGGAAAAGCAGCGTTTAGAGCGCACCAAGCCAATTTTGATGCTGTAGAATTGATTGTTGCAGGTGGATACCTTTTGAACCGCTTCTTCTCCCCATCCAGCAATAAGCGCACCGATGAATATGGGGGAAGCTTGGAAAATAGGATGAGGATCATCTTGGAAATCGTGGATAAGATAAAGCAAAGAGTGGGTGAAGATTATCCCATCACCTGTCGCCTCAATGTTCATGAGAATATGGAGCGTGGGTATACCATTGAAGATGAAGAGCCTAGAGAGGCAGCTCTTATGCTTGAGGCGGCCGGCATTAAGGCAATAAATGTTTATACTGGCTGGCATGAATCCCCTGTGCCTACTGTGCAGCACTCGGTTCCAAGAGGGGCTTTCGTTTACCTTGCTGAGAGGATTAAAGGGGTGGTCAGTATACCAGTGATTGCTGCTAATCGCATTAATGATCCTGTTTTGGCAGATAGGATACTTGATGAGGGCAAAGCCGACCTTGTCGGCATGGGTCGAGCATTTATCGCCGACCCAGAACTCCTCAACAAAGCAAAGGAAGGAAGGATTGAGGAAATTGTTCCCTGTACTGCTTGCTCAAATTGTCTTGACGATATGCTCTCGGCATATAGAGACTGGGGGACGCAAACAAAACCGGGCATATCCTGCACTGTAAATCCTAGAGCGGGAAAAGAAGCAGAATATGTTTTGGAGCCTGCAAAAAGGGCCAAGAAAATTCTTGTTGGAGGAGGAGGACCTGCAGGTATGGAGGCAGCGATAACGGCGGCATTGAGAGGCCACCAAGTAACGCTATATGAAGAAGGGGATGAATTGGGAGGCACGCTTCTTATAGCTTCCATCCCCCCTTACAAGGATGAAATGGCGGCGCTAATGAGGAGCTTGATTGCGCGGCTGCATAAGGCAGGCGTGCAAGTCAAGCTTTCGGCTCCAGTTGAGGCCAAGACAATCGAAGAGGAAAAACCAGATGCTGTGATATTGGCTACAGGGGGAACGCCGATTATCCCAGATGTTCCGGGCTCCCACGGAAAGAATGTGGTCACAGCAGAAGAGGTGTTGACCGGCCAGAAGCAAGTGGGGCAGAGTGTAATCATTGCTGGTGGCGGTATGGTTGGCTGTGAAACCGCGGACTTCCTCGCCCAGCGGGGAAAGACAGTGACTATTGTAGAAATGCTCAGCCGCATGGCGGCTGATGTAGTAGCCACCTACCGGCCCTTCTTTCTGGCAAGATTGAGAGCGACCGCCATCAAGATGGAGACCAATGCTAAGGTGGAAGAGATAACAGACCAGGGAGTAAGGGTGAGCAAGAACGGCGCCACCGACTTCATCGGCGGGGATACAGTGGTGCTCGCCATGGGCTACAAGGCAAACAAGCAGCTTGCACACAGCTTGGGAGGCAAGGTAGCAGAGCTGTACTCGGTGGGGGACTGCGTTAAGCCTCGTACCACAAAAGAGGCCATAGAAGAGGGATTCCGCATCGGTCTGAGAATCTAGCATATGTCTGGGATTTGATGACAAGATGCAGAGCTTTGGAAAATGTGTATTCTTTGATAGCAGCCAACAGTATTCGCAAAGAAGAAGGTGCTGAATATTCTGGGCACACAAGAGTCCAATGGCAAAACGGGGCGTACCGGCGGACGCCGAATAGAACAATCGATCATAGTTGAAGAAATCAATGGCTCTATGTCAAATCGTGTGGAAACAGCTACGAGATGGTACGAACCCCATGAGCATCTTTCTCCAATAGACCTCGACATTCCTTAAGGCAAAAGAAACTCGCTTCAGCATTCTAATCTTTGTATTACAGCCTTAAGTGAAGCCATTGGTTATCCCATTGTCAAAGTGGTTTAGTATGGATTCCTTCCACCGTTTCAAGGTATTGCCCGAGCTTGTTAGCTCGCCATCATCCTCTGACTTAAGGTTAAGGATAATAAGGTCCGGAAGCTTGGATAACTCCTTTCTGCCTCTTGCCGGTAGCCGACTCTCATCTTCTCTTTAGCCCAATTGAATCCCTTGAGGCTGGAATACCTCATAAGAAGTTCAGCTACCGCATCTCTTCGCTCTTCATTTAGCCTCTCCCCGCTTACGAAGACTGTCTCCTTGGGCATGTTGACCTTATTCGTGCTTAGCACATCTAGTTCTACCTTCCTGGCCTCATGCATGTGCACCATATCCTGATGGCTAAGCCGTGCTCATTAATCCCCAGGAATACCTCCTCTTCATCTATTTTCCTTTCCAGAAGCCGCCGAAAAGTGCTATGCTTATCTCTAGCTCCTTGCTTACCTGCTGAAGCTCCGATCCTTGAGCTGCCACAAATCTTCTGCTTCAGCCCGCTTAGTCAACCTGAAACGGGGACGCACAAGTTCTACCCCTTCGGCGAAGGAATACCCACAATCCCGGCATTGCCAGCGATGACGAGCCATCTCAATGTAAGTCTTCTTGCCTTGATTTCATCCGTAAAGCACTCCCCTCTTTTTGGCTGCCCCATGCGGTGTAACTCGCTGACTCGCAACGTAGGCGGCCTCGCTTCGTCAAGTCGGTCCCCACCTCTACTATTACCCCCTTTCCTGTTCAATCGCTTTTCCCGCCTCATTTGCTTCGAGGCCCAACAGAGTTGTGGTACCGTTTTCCTGGTTGTTAGCCATCGGTGGTAGGCGCTCCTTTCCTTTATTTTCCTTGCTCCAGCGTTCTTACCCCCTTATCGTTTTTCCACACAGATCAGGCTAGAGCCTGCAGCGTTTTGCAGGCTACCTCACGTCACGAAGGAGAACGCATAGAGGCATAGTGTTGTGTTTTCCAATCCTCGTCCCATGGTATCATTCTAGCTTGCGGGCGAAAATATGGTAGATAAGCCAACATGCCAGGTACGGAAGAAGCGAAGAAGTTGCCTCCTGAGGAAGGAGAAACAGGCGATGAATGGATAGACCATTTGATGGAAGGAACGGCGTTGAGCAAGACAATTATTGAAGGAGATCGAATATGAGAGAGTGTACCCTTGAGCTAAACAAAACAAAATGCAACTGCAGCTACGAGCCCTGCAACAGAAAGGGCATTTGCTGCGAATGCATAAGATATCATTGGCAGATGGGTGAGCTGCCGGCCTGCTTTTTCCCTGATGATGTGGAGAAGACCTATGATCGTTCTATCGAAAGATTTGTCCAGGTCTATTGGGAGAGAGGACGATGGTGGTGAACAATGACTGCTGCCGATTCAACAAGCCGCTACATTGTGCAGTTGCGGGAGTTTGACAACGGCAGCTCGGCTATTCAAACTGTGTATTACTGAATTGTACCAGTGTTGCTCACGACACAGAAAATTCAGTATTTGAACAGACTCATACTCAGATAGCGTTCTGCTCTATCTGGCAAAACCGTGGCAACCTTGTCGTATTTCTGGGCTACTCTTAAGGCGACAAGCATGTTTGCGCCAGAACTTATTCCAACTAGTAATCCATAGCCTCTAAAAAGTCTTCTTGCCATATCTACGGCTTCTTCACTCCCAACTGTTAAGACTTCGTCAACCTCACTCATATCCATTAA
>CAYVSN010000055.1:0-6681 GCA_964453875.1 uncultured Dehalococcoidales bacterium | reverse complement strand
ATGGAAACACGGTAATTGTCATTGAACACCACCTCGATGTAATCAAGAATGCTGATTGGGTTATCGATCTTGGTCCTGGAGCTGGAGACGAGGGTGGCTATATTGTAGCCACTGGGACACCTGAAGAAACAGCATGGAGTGAAAATTCCTTCACTGGGCGATACCTGCGTGGTACATTGGTAAGCACAAGAGAATATGCTTGTAAGGCGTAGAAATGGATAGAGAAGAAGTCCTCAGTTCCGTGCAAGCCAATGTTCAGGATAAGAACGCGGTGAAGCATATGTTAGCTACCGAGGCTATTATGCGTGCTTTGGCCAAAAGGCTGGGGGAAGATGAAGAGGAATGGGGTCTTACTGGGCTCGTTCATGACATAGATGTGGAGCTGGTCAAAGACGACCCCAATAGCCGTAGTAAGCTGGGAGCCGATATAGCACGAGAGCTTGGAGCTGGCGAGAATATGGCTCATGCCGTTCTATGCCACAATCAAGCTCATGGTATTCCTCAAGAAACGAAATTGGATAAGGCGCTTTTTTGTGCTGATTCCTTAAGCGCTCTCATTACTGCTGCCTTAGTGCAGCCTGATAAGCTGAAGGGGTTGACCACTAAATCGGTGATGAAGCGCTTCCGTGGGAAAGGATTCCTTGCCGGAGTCAACCGGGAGCAAGTGGCTCAGTGCCGGGAAATTGGACTAGGGCTTGACGAATTCATCTCCTTAGGGCTTGAGGCGATGAAAGGCATCGCATCGAACCTGGGATTGTAGCACTTCTGGCTAGATATGACACTGGCATCATTTTGGCTGCTTGACATCCCCCATGAGACTTGTCACTATAACTCTAGGGAAGATTATTCCGATTATAGAGATGCTTCATCAGGGAGAACAGAGTAGGCTAAGAGCAGGGTTGAGCGACGAAGCTATAGCCTTAGCTATGCAAAGCCGCTGGCAAGAAGCGGTGGCGGCCAATACAAATATGATTGAGAAATTCCCTACGGATGTTGAAGCT
This sequence comes from uncultured Dehalococcoidales bacterium, assembly GCA_964453875.1. Classification (GTDB taxonomy): domain Bacteria; phylum Chloroflexota; class Dehalococcoidia; order GIF9; family AB-539-J10; genus JADFUX01. The sequence continues at coordinate 5,680 of CAYVSN010000055.1, read as the reverse complement.
CATAACCGCCTTGGCAGAGCTTTGACAGAGCTAGGAGAGTTTGCTCAGGCCAAGGAAGCCTACATGAAGGCATTTCAGCTTGCCCCTGACAACGTGATCGCCAAGAAGAATCTTGCTCGTTTGGCTACCTTGTCTGAGACCAAGGCGACCCCGGTCAGTGAGCATCGCAGGATTGCGCTTGAGCTTTTCTTGACTGAGATAGGGGAGGGCGGCATAGTTAGGCTGTCTCATCCAGCTCCTTGGGGGGTGCTAGCCAGGATAGCTGTTGGAGATCAGGTGGAGTTGAGGGTAAAGGGACAGAAGTTAATTGTGGAGGATATCCAAGGAGAGTATTTGGGGGAGATAGAGCCGAAATATGAGTCACGCCTCATCAGGTCAATAGTGAGTGGAAGCAAATATGCTGCTGCTATTCTTACTCTAGAAGAAAACGAAGTAAAAGTCATCATTAAAAAGGTCTACCAACACCCAGACGAAGCAAGACATCCAATCTTCCGCGCTATGACTGCCAAGGATCTTCGCCCTTATATCAGAGACAGCCTTCTTAGGCCCCAGTTTACCCAGGAGGAAGCCCCTGAAGAGGAGGAAGAAGCCTTACCAGAAGGCTTTTCTATCGTTGAAGATAGTCCAGAGGAGGAATAATGGAAACTAGCACAGTAAAGCCTGTGGCTATTGAAGAAGAGATGAAGAGCTCTTACTTGGACTATGCTATGAGTGTCATTATCTCCCGGGCTTTGCCTGATGTGCGTGACGGCTTAAAGCCAGTGCAGAGGCGCATTCTGTATGCTATGGATGAGATTGGACTACGGCATAATAGCCCCTACAAGAAAAGCGCCCGAATAGTGGGTGAGGTTCTGGGGAAATATCATCCCCATGGGGATGCTCCTGTATATGAGGCTATGGTGCGCATGGCGCAAGATTTTTCCCTAAGATATGTCTTGGTTAATGGACAAGGCAACTTTGGTAGCATTGATAATGACCCACCAGCAGCCATGAGGTATACCGAAGCTAGACTCACGGAAGTTGCCCAGGAAATGCTAGCTGACATAGACAAAAGTACCGTGGACTTGGTTCCCAATTTCGACGATTCTCTCAAAGAGCCCTCTGTATTGCCAGCTAGGTTGCCCAACCTATTGGTTAATGGTTCCTCAGGCATAGCTGTAGGCATGGCAACCAATATCCCGCCTCACAACCTGGGTGAAATATGTGACGCCCTTGATTATCTAATCGATAACCCACAGTGCACAGTGGATGAGCTAATGCGTTTTGTCCAAGGACCAGATTTTCCCACCGGTGGTGTGATTCTGGGTGAGGAAGGTATTAGAAAAGCCTATGCCACAGGCGAAGGGAAAGTTGTAGTTCGAGCCAAAGCAACCGATGTAACTTCGAAGGGGGGTGGGAGGCAAATCGTTGTCACTGAGCTTCCTTATCAAGTGAATAAGTCGGCTTTGGTGGAGAGGATAGCTGAACTGGTCAAGGGGAGGAGGATTGATGGGATAGCTGAAGTGCGTGATGAATCGGATAGGGAAGGCATGCGACTTGTCATTGAACTCAAGAAGGAATCACAAAGTCGTCAGGTGCTTAACAATCTCTATAAGAACACCTCGATGCAATCGGCCTTTTTCATTAACATGGTTGCTCTAGTTAATGGCCAGCCAAAAGTAATTGACCTCAAAGAGGCCTTAGCCTGCTATATTGATTTTCGTCGCGAGATTGTCACCAGGCGCTGCCAGTTTGAGCTTCAAAAAGCTAGAGAAAGGGCGCATATCCTCGAAGGGTTCCGGACTGCCCTTGACAACTTAGAGCGGGTGATTAGCATAATTCGACAGTCTGAAACCGTCGACTCTGCTCGGGCTGGATTGCAAGCAGGTTTGAGTTTGTCATCCGTTCAGGTTCAGGCTGTGCTTGATATGCCCCTTCGCAGGTTGGCGCATTTAGAGCAAGAGAAGATAACCGAGGAACATGCCGATCTATTAAGGAACATTTCCTATCTAGAGGATGTGCTGGCAAATCCAGCAAAGCTGTTGGCTCTTATTAAACAGGAGATTGTGGAACTAAAATCCAAGTATAGCGATCCTCGACGTACCCGAATCTGCGAAGAGGAAATCGCAGAATTCCGTAAGGAGGACCTTGTTTCTCACCAGCAAATGGTAGTCACCTTGAGCAATCAAGGGTTCATAAAGAGGATTCCTGCTACTACCTACCGCCTGCAGCACCGTGGGGGGAAAGGGGTTATTGGAATGGCGATGCGGGAGAGCGATTTTGTAACTCACCTTGTGGTGGCAGACACACACGATAATTTGCTTTTCTTCACTAAGCGAGGGAAAGTCTATTGCCTGAAATGCTACCAGATACCTGAGGGTGCATCTCGCACCACTAAAGGCACAGCGCTGGTCAACGTGCTGCCTATCGATCTCAAAGATGAAATAACTGACCTCTCGGTCATAACAGATTTTCCTTCCAATATGTTCTTAGTAATGGCCACCAGGAGAGGACAAATAAAAAAGACCTGTCTAGATGAGTTTTCCTCGATAAGAAGGAATGGTCTCATTGCTTGCAGACTCAGCAATCAAGATGAGTTAGTGGCGGCAAGCGTGGTTGCCGATTCGGATGAGGTCATTTTGGTAACTCAAAAAGGACAGGCGGTTAGATTCAGGGTGGGGAACTTAAGGACTGCGTCTCGAGCCAGCGGCGGAGTTCGCGGCATTCGTGTCAGCAATGACCAAATCATCAGCATGAGCACTGTCTTTCCTGACGCTTATCTGCTCACAGTGACTGAGAATGGTTTTGGCAAGTCTACACCCATGAGAAATTACCCTGTCCACAAGCGTGGTGGCAAGGGAATACAAGCCCATAAACTCAACGAGAAAACGGGCAAGATCGCTGCATGCAAACAGGTTTCACCCAATGGACATCTATTGATGGTATCAACTGGAGGCAACATAGTGTGTATTCCCATGGAACAAGTTCCAATCCACCGTCGGAGTAGTCAGGGAGCACGCTTAATGTCATTAGCTGAAGGGGACAGCATACTCTCTATCGCCACCTTGGCTCAGTTTGTCTAGGCTCCGCCCTGAAGAGTTTGCCTGAGCAAAGTGAAGGCGTGAGGAGTTTTTTTGTGCTCAGAGCCTACAGAGGGCAATTTAGGGCAGAAGTATGGGGGATATTCTTCGACAGCTGGGTTTGACTTTCATTCCCCTCTTTGTAGCCATGGATTCCATTGGGAATTTGCCTATATTGATTGCCCTGACTCGAGACATGACGGCTTCACAGCGTAGCGGAACAGTGCGCTCGGCGATGCTTACTGCTCTAGCGTTGGGCTTGGGGTTCGTCTTCATTGGCAAGGCTATTTTGTTATTTCTAGGCATTGAGGTAGCTGATTTCTTGGTAGCTGGCGGCATTATTCTGCTGGTTTTGTCCGTCAAGGATTTGGTTACGGGAAAAATGATAGAGATTAAGGAACCATCAACTGCTGAAACCGTAGGAGTCGTCCCCTTGGGCACGCCACTAATCGCAGGGCCGGCAGTGCTTACTACTCTGCTCCTGCTTGTTGAGCAGTATCTTGTTGTCATTGTCATAGTTTCCTTTGTTATTAATTTGGTGATAACCTGGCTTCTCTTTAGGCAATGTAATCGAGTGGTAGGTTTTCTGGGTAAGAGCGGAGTAACGGCTATATCCAAAATAGTCAGCCTGCTCCTGGCTGCCATTGCCATAAAGATGATTCGCCAAGGTGTCGTCAAGTTATTGGGATAGCTTTCCTATTACTCACCGAAATCAAGTATAATAGTCAGGAGGAGGCGCGAATCATGAGATTACGAGGAGAGTGGCCTGAAGTGGTCATCAACATGCAGAGGGAGATGGAGCGGCTGATGGATGATGTTGCCAGTCGCAAACCACCTGTGGTTCGTTTCTCTCCCATGACTTGGCAACCGGCTATTGATGTGTATGAGACTGATAGTGATGTAGTGGTTCTTGTTGAGTTGGCGGGGGTTAGAGAGGATGAAATTGAGGTAATCGTTAACAACAATATCCTTACTATTAAAGGTGATAGAAGGGATAGCAAGCAAGGTATAAAGCGGACTTATTCCCAAATGGAGATTCTGTGGGGATCTTTCCAGCGAGAGGTCCCCTTGCCTGTGAATGTGAATACCAATCGAGTCAAGGCCTTCTATGAAAACGGTTTCTTGGAAGTCATCTTGCCTAAGCTTAACGCGGAAAAACCTTACCACATAGACATAAAAGTCAGTTAACAGAGGATCAGCCGTGGCTATTGCTCAAGAAACGAAAGAAACTACGGATAAGTTCCGTATCCCCGAAGAACTACCCATCCTTCCTAATAGTGAAGCTGTGGTCTATCCCTCTCTCATTGTTCCGTTGGCCACAACGGATGAGAAAGTAATCAAGCTCATAGACGAGGCTGCTGCTGGGGACAAGATCATTGGCTTCTTCGCACAACGGCCGGGATCAAAAGAAGCCTCTCCTGATAGCCTTCACTCCATCGGCACCGCTGTCCTCATTGCTCGAATGCTCAAGCTGCCTGATAGCTCGATTCGTGTCTTCTTCCAAGGCCTCTCGAGAATCGGATTAAAAGAAGTCACCCAGGTTGAGCCGTACCTAAAGGCTAAGGTCGAGGTGATTGAGGATAAGCTAGAGAAGACGACGGAGCTTGAAGCTCTTGTCAGGAATCTAACTGGGCTTTTTCAAAGGGTTGTCGAGCTAGCGCCCAATTTGCCCAACGAATTGAATATCGCGGTGCTTAATATACCACACCCTGGGAGCTTGGCTGATTTTGTCGCTGCCCACATAAACCTCAAGCTTGAGGAAGGACAGGAGATCTTAGAGGCCATTGAGGTTGTTGAGCGAATAAGAAAGCTGACTACGTTTGTCAACCGTGAGCTGGAAGTCTTGGAGCTAGGAAGCAAAATTCAGTCCCAGGCCAAAGAGGAGATGACCAGAGCGCAACGCGAGTTCTACCTTCGAGAGCAATTGAAAGCTATACAGAAGGAATTGGGAGAGGCCGATGAGCGGACCTTAGAAATAAACGAGCTCAGGGAGAAGATTGCTGAGGCAAAGTTGTCTCCTCAAGCTAACAAAGAGGCAGAACGGGAACTTGACCGCTTAGCTAAGATGTCACCAGCGGCTGCTGAATACACTGTATCGCGTACTTACCTTGACTGGCTGATTAATCTGCCTTGGTCAAAAAGCACTGAAGATAACTTGGATATTGTTCGAGCTTCAGGCGTTCTCGATGAAGATCACTACAACCTGAACAAGGTAAAGGAAAGAATACTGGACTATCTGGCGGTGAGGAAGTTGAAACCAGATATGAAAGGGCCTATTTTGTGTTTTGTTGGACCTCCAGGGACGGGCAAAACTTCGGTAGGGCAATCTATAGCTCGTGCTTTGGGAAGGAAATTTGTCCGCATCTCTTTAGGCGGCATCAGAGATGAAGCGGACATCCGCGGGCATCGCCGTACATACATAGGCGCTTTGCCTGGAAGGATCATTCAGGGGCTTCGTCGTGCTGAGTCTAATAACCCTCTATTCATGCTCGATGAGATTGACAAATTGGGTGTTGATTTCAGAGGCGACCCTGCTGCCGCCCTTCTCGAAGTTCTCGACCCGGAGCAGAACTCCTCTTTTGTTGACCATTACCTTGATGTGCCCTTTGACTTGTCCAAAG
>CAYVSN010000054.1:0-6745 GCA_964453875.1 uncultured Dehalococcoidales bacterium | reverse complement strand
TCACACAGTGGGACATGGACCCCCCCCAAGATTTGGATCATGTAGCACATATGCGTCCTATTACTAAATGGACTCGCTCAGTATTGGAAACAAGCAGGATCCCCGAATATGTGAGCATGGCTTTCCGGCAGGCTATCGGCCCTAAGCCTGGCCCTGTTTTTCTCGAGATTCCCCAGAATGTCCTTGAACCCGAGATGGATGAGGTGGAGGTTCGCTTTCCTAGTCATTACCGGCCGACCGTGGGGCCCCAAGGCGATCCCAACCTAGTACAGGAATCCGTTAAGCTCCTGTCTCAGGCGGAGAAGCCTGTTGTACTTGCCGGTGGAGGTATTTGGTGGTCTCAAGCCCATCATGAGCTTCAGAGATTCATAGAGCTTAGCGATACCCCAATTTTCCTCGTGGGTATGGGGCGGGGATCTGTTCCCTACGGGCACCGCCTTCTTTTCAACTACGCTCGGCGCTTTGCTGTCACTCAAGCTGATGTGATAGCAATAGTGGGCACCCCCATCGACTTTCGGTTAGGATATGGTCAGCCTCCTCTGTTTAGCTCTGAAGCGAAGGTAATCCAGGTTGATTTTGAGCCTGAGGATATTGGACATAACAGAGCTGTGGAAATGGGGATATATGGGGACATAAAAGCTGTTTTGAAACAGTTAATTCAGGAGACTGAGAAATCAGAAGCGATTTCCAGAAATCAATGGGTGGAGAAGGTACGCGAGGAGGAGCTAAGCAGAGAGAAAGAGCAAGAGCCGCTTCTTGAGAGTGATGCTGTTCCCATCCACCCCCTTCGCCTGTGCAAGGAGATTCGCGACTTCGTGGATGAAGATGCCACCATAATTGGAGATGGGGGCGATTTCATTAGCTTCAGTGCCAGGACTTTGAGGATTTACCATCCCGGGCACTGGCTCGATCCGGGAAGGTTTGGCAGTCTGGGGGCTGGACCAGGGTCTGCTATCGCGGCTAGGCTAGCCAGACCTGCGAAGCAGATATTATTGCTGAGCGGTGATGGGTCTTTTGGGCTGAGCGGAATGGAATTTGATACTATGGTTAGGAAAAAGCTGCCCATCGTATGTGTCATCAGTAATGATGCCATGTGGGGACAAACAAAAACCTATTTTCAATCATCCGGGAAGACCCCCATAGGGGTGGACCTTTCCCACGCCACAAGATACGATAAGCTTGTGGAATCGCTTGGCGGGTATGGTGAGCTTGTCGAGAAGCCCGAGGAAATTCGACCTGCCTTGGAGAGGGCCTTCGCTTCAGAACTCCCGGCTTGTCTCAATGTTGTGACTTCCTCCGAGGTATTCTACGGAGCGAGAAGTTACAAAGCTTATGAGGCAAAGTAATTCCTGCTATGGCTAGCAAATAATCAGATGGATGAGAGAATGATGGCGCAATCCAGCGAAAGTCAGGTGTTCTTCTTCCCCTACGGTGGAAATAGGAGTTTTCTTGGAGGGCTTCGAACTCTTTTCACCACAATAGCTCATGTTGTGGCTCCAGGCGATGCCGTGGCAGTGAAGGTTCATATGGGCGAATATGGCTGCAGTACCTATCTTCGCCCAGCATTGGTGCGCCGAGCTTGTGACTTGATTAAGGACGTTGGAGGTAAACCGTTTGTGACTGATACCACGACTCTTTACGCAGCAAGGAGATTTACCGCCACGCAGTATCTAGCTACGGCAGCTTTTAATGGCTTCACCAGGGAGTCATTGGAAGCTCCTGTGGTTATCGCTGACGGCGAAGAGGGCTACGATGGTGAATGGGTGGATATTCCTAAGCAGGCTTATGATTGCCCTCTAAATAGGATAAAGGTAGCCAAAGAGATCCTCAACGCCGACTCTATGATAGTGCTTTCTCACCTTAAGGGGCATGAGTTGTCAGGCTTTGGTGGCTCTATCAAAAACGTGGCTATGGGATGTGTCACCAAAGAGTCAAAAGCCGGTCAACACAGGGCAAATCGAGCGGAGCTGGACATCTCCAAGTGCAGTGGTTGTGGAGAATGTGTCGACGGTTGCCCCTTCAAAGCCTTGTCTATTGTTGACGAGAAAGCAGTGCGAGATGATGAGAAATGCACGGGTTGCAATCATTGTCTTTCCCTATGTCCCGAGCAAGCCTTCTACCTACCTCCCGGCGTCAAAGAGAAATTTCAAGCTTATCTGGCTCATTCTGCCGCCGCAGTATTAAGCCGATTTCGAGATAAGGTTGCCTTCATCAATTTCGTTCAGGACATAACTCCCGATTGTGACTGTGCTCCGCCATCGGGCTTGCCGGTAGTTTCAGATATTGGCATCCTTGCCTCTATGGATGTGGTAGCTATTGATAAGGCGTCCTTGGATTTGGTTGCCGAAGCCAAACCTGCCGAGAAATATCGCCACGTGCGCTCCCCCGATATATTGGGGGCGATAAATGGAACAGATAGCCTGATTCAGATAAGAGTTGCCCAAGAGCTTGGCCTGGGGCAAATGGCGTATCAATTGTCTGAGCTCAAGTAAGATGGAAGGTATTAAGCTCGCTCGCTATCGCTTGAAGCAGGAAAGGCCAGACCTAGTCATGGTAAAAAGGAGGGCAAGTCCTGGCAACTTCTAAGGGAAAAGGGAGTGTACCTTTCTTTAGAGCCCTCCTGGATAATGGTAGTGGCTTACATGGCGCTGCAGTGGCCGACCGAGTAGTCGGGCTGCCCATAGCTATGCTTTGTGTCTATGCCCAGATAGCTTCGGTATATGCCTCTGTAGCAAGAAAGGCAGCACCCGCTATGCTCAGGGCGCAGGGAATGAATGTTGCTACAGAGTCAAATGGGGGTCTTCCACTTGTGGCTGGCTCCAGAATCAGTGGTTGCTAAGGGTAATCAGTGAAAGGAATCTGGCAGTCGATACTATTAGCTCTCCTTGTTTTCGCCCCATTAGTCTTACCTTCAGCCGCTTGCCAACCTTGGAATGTCTCCCCCAGCCAGGGTGTCCTTAACCTTTGGGATATCGGCCCCATAACACTCGACCCGGCGATTTCCAACGATATGGCTTCCCATCTCTACATAATGCAAATCTTCAGTGGGCTGGTTCGCCTTAATGATGAGTTGCAGGTTGTGCCTGACATTGCTGAGAGGTGGGAGAAGAGCCAGGATGGTAAGACTTATACCTTCTATCTTCGTCATGGGGTGAAATTCCACGATGGTAGGGAGGTTAAGGCTTCAGACTTCAAGTATTCCTGGGAGCGTGCTTGTAATCCTGATACAGGTTCTCAAACTGCAGTTACCTATCTGGGCGATATTGTTGGCGCCGAAGATGTCCTTTTCGGCAGGGCAAAGGAAATCTCAGGAATCAGAGTCATCGACGACTACACCCTCGAGGTTAGCATTGATGCTCCTAAGGCCTATTTCCTATGCAAGCTGACCTATCCTACCGCTTTCGTGCTGGAAGAGGCTAATGTGGAAGCGCGAAGGGATTGGTGGCAGCAGCCAAAGGGAACAGGTCCCTTCAAGTTGAGGGAATGGAAAAGAGGTGAGCTTTCAATCTTAGAGCGAAACGAGCTTCATTACGTTGAGCGGGCTAAAGTGGAGCAGGTTGTCTTTCACCTCTTGGCTGGGGTGCCCATGGCTATGTATGAAAAAGGCGAGATCGATGTTGCCCCTGTTTGGAGAGATTACATTGACACGGTTATGGATGAAGATGGTCCGTTCTATCAAGAACTAGCAATAACCCCTGAACTCAGCCTTTCCTTCATTGGATTCAACGCCAGTAAAGCACCTTTCGACGATGCCAATATTCGCCGTGCCTTCTGCTATGCCGTGGATAAGGAGCGAATTATTGAGTTGACGCTCAGAGACATGGTAAGCAAGGCTGACGGTATTTTGCCTCCAGGTATGCCCGGCTATAATGAAGATCTCGAAGGGATCGGTTACGATGTGGACAAGGCAAAAGAGCTCATCGCCGCCTCCAAATATGGTGATGTTTCCAATCTGCCGCCCATTACCCTTACTGTCTCAGGTTATGGCGGCAATATCCCCGATTACCTAGGAGCTGTTATCCAGGATTGGCGGCAGAATCTCGGCGTAGAAGTCTCAGTAAGACAATTGGAGCCTGAGGATTTCATATACAATCTAAGAGAAGAGAAAGACGAGATCTTCGTCTTGGCCTGGGTGGCTGACTATCCCGACCCGCACAATTTCCTGCACAACTTGTTTCATAGTGAAGCTAAAAACAACTTCTTTGATTATGCCAACCCCGAACTGGACAGCTTGCTTGACCGAGCAGCCATAGAACAAGACGAGGCCCTTCGTCTGAGCCTATACCGGCAAGCGGAGCAGAAGATTGTTGATGAAGCTCCTTGCGTCCCCTTATGTTTTAGCGCCAACTATGTCCTCATCAAGCCCTACGTCAAAGGTTATGTACTCAATCCTCTAGGTATTCCTGACTTAAGCAAGGTTCACATAGAGAATAAGTAGGACTGGTGTATCCCCTCTTTCTTCCGTAAGGTGAACGGCTCGCCACGGAGCCTGAAAGAAGGGACTCAGCGAGTCAGTTGAAGGGGATGAGATCTATCATTCTGGTAACAGAAACAGGATTTAGCGAACAACAACGGGACATAAACGACGCATGTATGTGAGGTATGCTGATCCTTTGATAAATGAAGGGCACGCGGCAGCTTTTGGCGCAAGCTGCCCCCCCCCTGAACAACCCATCATTGTCTTCAAAACATTTTGCGAACAGATAAGTGGCGCCTGTGTGATGCTACCCTGGCGAGTACCACAAGACTTAGCTTGCAGTTCCACAGTATCAAGGAAGAAACTGGAAGCAATAACTCTGGGCGCAACTGACGCAGCACCATTGATAAACGTAAGAGCTATTTAGAGCTTTGGGGTGGCAGGTTGCCGATAGGAAGAAGGCTGGAAAGACAAAGACGTCTAATCCGCCTTCTTTTCTCGAAGCGCGACCATGCAAGGTGAGGCCAGGCGAAAATGATACGTCAATGAACGCCCTCAGCACCTGATGATGCTTGTGACTCGGAGTTAGAGAGCCCGGCTGCTTCCATAATCTGCGGTACTACCTCCTCCCTGCCTATAGCCATGATGTGGACTCCATCACATAGAGATTCCTTTTTCAGGGTGGCAATCATCTGACCAGCGATTTCGATACCCCGATTGAGTGCTTCGCCCTTAGGTGCACTAGCGAGTTCATCAATCAAGTGTTGCGGCACAAAGATGCCGGGGACATTCTCGTTCATATACTTTGCCATTCTGGCTGACACCAGTAGGACAATCCCCGCCAATATCTTGGTCGAGAATTGGCGGGCATATTGCATGAATTTAGCGAAGTTATCCAAGTCGTATACTGCTTGAGTCTGAAAAAACTCGGCTCCGGATTCAACCTTCTTTTCAAACTTGACCAGTTGAGGCTCGATTGGCCTTGCTTCAGGGGTGACTATAGCCCCAGCACAAAACTCGACAGCCCCATCAAGGTCGTTTCCACCCAGGTCTTTGCCCGACTCCATCTGTCGGATCGCCCTGAGTAGTTGGACAGAATCGAGGTCAAAGACGCCTTTGGCTTCTTTATGGTCGCCGACCGGGACAGCATCACCAGTTAGGCAGAGAACATTCCTTATGCCCCTGGTGTAGGCCATGAGAAGCTCAGCCTGGAGGGCAAGCCGATTGCGGTCGCGACAAGTCATTTGCAGTATCGGGTCGCCACCTCGCTCCTTTATAACAAGGCAGGCACCAAGGGAAGGAAAGCGCATCACGGAACTCTGGTGATCGGTAGCGTTTAACGCAGCCACCTTGTGTTTAAGAAGGTCAATGTGGTGCAGCATCTTCTCAATGTTTGTCCCCTTTGGCGGACCGATCTCGCTGGTTACCACAAAGTTGCCAGAATTAAGGATTTCTCTAAAGCTTGGCGCCACTTTCCCTCCTTTGCACAGGCCTTCCGGTCTATGCCTGCGATGTAATCTTAATCATTCGTGGGCTGAGTGTTACGTTGGAGTTTCTTGGAGCATGATACTTACGCATCAAATCAAGCCTCCCTTGTGCTTCAAGGCGCTGATATATGAGAGTCCAGGCACAATCCTTTTCTCTATCCACCTCGCACTTTCCATTATTGGTGCCACCACATGGACCGTTGAGCAAACCTTTGTGACATGCTGTGAGTGGGCAGATGCCCGCGGTTTCTCCCAGGACACACTGGCCACACTGGGCGCAGACTTCGCGAAAATCGCCAGGACTGTCCTCTACCCCTATAAATAGGGTATCGAGCGCTGGGATGACCGGCTTGTCAATATATAAGCTTGCCCTATGCACTCCCAGAGCACATGCCATAACCAGGATACAGTTAGCATTCTGAATAGCTCCTTTGTCTTCTCTCATAGCCGTCTCGGTCATCTCATCACAAGCGGTGGGGATAACTGTCCAGCCAGTTACCAACCTTCCCAGTTCTTCCAAACGCCCTTTCATATCCAGAACCTCTTCTCTGCCGCCAGTTCCTGTCATCGTGGCACATGTGCCACAACCAGCGATATACACTCGGTCAAATCTATCTAGTTGCTCCTTTATTTCATCAAAAGGCTTCTGTTTGGTAATGGATTTCATGCTCAACCTCCCTTAACAAGACATGGATGGCAACCTTACTGTTCCAAGTCGCACCTCAAGCATCGCTTAGCTTCCTGCTTTGCCTTTTCTTCGGAAAATCCCAGCTCTGTCTCCTGAAAACTGCGTTTTCTTTCCTCAGCGGGGAGAAAGGGTATCTCCGGTCTGAATTGGGGC
>CAYVSN010000053.1:0-7212 GCA_964453875.1 uncultured Dehalococcoidales bacterium | reverse complement strand
GCTTTATCTTCAGCTACATTGAACTCCTGGTACTTGATGCCATTATCGTCCAGAAACTTCTTAGCCATCTTGCAGTAGGGGCAGGTGGGAGCAGTGTAGATTTTAACCTCTCGTGTCATCTTTCCTCCTTGGCTGCTTTTACTCGAAGCAGAGGCGCAGAGCAAATGAAAACTATTTGACCTTGACCTCGATTTTCTTGGGTCTAGCTTCTTTTGCTTTGGGCAGAGTGATTTGCAGGATTCCATTTTCGTAGTTGGCTTCCACTTTTCCCGCTTCTACCGCTGTTGGCAAAGCAACAGAGCGAGAGAACTTGCCATAACATAGCTCGCAGCGGTAGTAATCTTCCCCCTTCACCTCAGATTCAGTCTTCCGCTCTCCCTTGATAGTCACTGTGTCGCCCAGAACTGAGATATCCAATTCCTCCTTTTTCATTCCGGGGAGCTCAGCCCGAACTACGAAGTTATCACCCTTTTCATATACCTCCACACTTGGCGTCCAACCCAATTCTTCACTCGGTACGCGCCACCAGACTAAGGGGCGTCTCCTCATCATGAGTGGGTATCTCATCATTTCGTCCATGTGCCGCTCCATCTCCCTAAATTCGTCCCAGGGATGCCATCGCTCAATCGCCATATCTAGTCACCTCCTTTTTCTTATCCAATTACAATAAGCAGTGTGCTCTCCCCCCCTGCCTACAGCTAACAAACACAAAACTGCCGTGGCAAAAATGCTCACTCCTCAGCTTGAGGACTTCAAGAACAGCTTCTGTCTTTCTCCGTCGGTTGCCCATAGTTGAAAACAGTTATCATTGTTATAGAAGGGTCTTTGCTCTTTGTCAAGTACCACTGTACTTGCTGCTTCTCCTGGTTCACTGAAGAATGAGCTCCATTTCTCCCCTGGCGATTTCCCCAGGGTCAACGTTATCTCGCTTTCGGTTCATATCTTCTTGATGCGTTCAGAATTTGCACTGGCTTCGCCATGGAAGGAGCAGAATCAGTCCATAGTATCTGGCTGGACAAGCTGCTGACCAAGCCGGAACGCATGTTGCAAAGCCGTGGGGTGCTCCTTTATCTGAGCTTTGCCATCGACTCCTCTAATTAGCAAATCACCGGCATATTGCACGCCGATCGCATCGAAGAAATACTTTACCGTGAGTGTTGCACCATCAAAGAGCCTATTGCCTTGCGTTGCGCCAACGGAGATGAATACTCCTCTCCGTATTCGATTGTCTTCCTTTCCCATACCCAAAACATGTCTCCTCACCCAGAGCGCCTGACATCGATCCACTATTGCCTTTGCTTGGCTGGTAAGACCGTAGAAGAATATGGGTGAGGCGAACATAATATGGTCCGCTTCAAGAAGTTTTTCGTAGAGCCATTGCATGTCATCCCTAATTGCGCAGTGGCCATCTTTGAGACAGGCGTATATTTCCCGACAAGGGGACACTTTGAGTTGTGAGACCACCACTTTTTCCACTTCTGCTCCCATTTCCTCGGCACCTGCTAGCGCTCTATCAAGGAGAATCTCAGTGTTGCTTTGCCTTCTCGGGCTACCCATGATGCCTAATACTTTCATGTCACCTGTTACAGTTCCCAAGCGGGATGGCAATTACTGATTGATGGAGACCTGAACCTTTCTTGCTTTGGCTTCCGGCAACCTGGTTGGTCCTGTCCGTGAGCTCCGCTTCTCGTACTCGGCCTCTGCCTTGCCAGCGTCCCCGGTGGTTGGCATGGGAAGTAATCCGCCGGAGCTGCCGTAGCAACGCTCCCATAGGTCGTCGTTGTCCCCCTTAACGTGCTCCTCAGCTTTTCTCTCCCGCTTGTTCGTCGATCTCCCTGAGGGGTCTCCAGTGCATAGATTCTCTCACCCCGGTCTCTGCATTTCCAGAAAAAACCTCCGGTTCGAGTTTTGAGCTATTGTTGTGAGTCCTGCCTATGTACTGCTGCATTGCTTATCTTAACGCCCAATTAAAATAATCTACAGGCCATACCTGTCTCTCAGTATTTGCGAGAGCTCTGGCAAGAAGGCAAATGCTTTCTCAACAAGCGCTTCCTCAACGCCAGAGAGTTGGCATTTACCCGTCACCTCAGTGCCTGTGCTAGGTTGGCCTGTGTCTTTTAGGCAGCATCTGGCTGGTGCCACCAATGCCTGCTCTGCAATCTGTTCCAAGGGCAAACCTGTATTTTGCGAGATTATTTCCCAGTAGTCTGAGAGGGTCGCCGCCAGTATTTCTGGTGTCTGTGTCGCCAGAGTCGTGGATTCAGTGGGGATAATGCCCCAGGAGATGATCCCGCCACTCTTGAGAAATTCGGTGACGCTACTAGCATACTCCTTCGGCATGAATTCTATCTGATAGGCATCGAAGGAAAGGATTTCTACTCCTAACTCCAATAAGTAGGGCAAGTTCACATCAGCACAGAGGTGCAAGCCTTTAGGACCTTCTAAGCCTTCCAGAAAATTATGGTAATCTTCCTTAGCATGTTGTTCGTTATACCCGGAGAGACCACTGAATGCATAACCTAGCCCGGGCTCATCCAGCCAGACGAAGGCATTCAGGTTCTTTAGCCTGAGTTCTCGATATTGAATGTTGGCTTTCTTCTGGATGAAATCGAATAAGACAGCCCTGGCTTCTTCGTTATAGATCATTGGTTTGAGGCTTTCATCAAGTACTTTAAAGCCAAAGCTCACCGGGCCAGTGACCTGTCCTCTGATGGCCTTGTAACCTTGAAGCTTCTTAGAGAGAAATTCGTGGAATACTATGGAATATTCTTTAGTAAGGGCAAAGGTTTCAGGGAGATCCATTTGCATAAAGTACTCATCAAGTTCCTGCTCAAATCTTGCGGTATCGAATACGAGCCTCTCCTTATCAAAGTCAGTAGCTATACCGGGGAAATGCTGCGATGCTTGAACGTACATATCCTCATGCAAGCTCACATTGGGGAGTTGTGGCCAAAAAGGGATCTCGAGACTCAAAGCAAGCTCTAGCGCCCGGTCAACATCCCTGTGGGGCATGATGCCCATAGCTGTGGTGCTGCATTTTGCCTCAAATGTCATGCTACAAGCCTAACAACTGAAGTCCGGACACAACTTGCCTCACTGCGATGGCTCCATTTGTCCTCTCAATATCTTCCATGATCACGGAGCGAAAGCTGAGACCACTCTCGATTTCTTGGTGGCATCCTGACTTAGAGAGGCAATGATCGCCTCGTCCTTGAGAGAGAGTGTGCTGCTTCTTTGCAGAGCCCCGGCGAGGAGGTCGAGTTTCCTTTCATCTCGAAGGGAAAAGGGAGTTTCTCTTGGGCGGTAGCTTTGAGGGTCTGCGCCGCCTCCTTGCAGTGGAAGATGTAGGCGCCGATCCCGATGCCGACGCTAGGACAGATAAGATTGCGCATCATCATCCCCGCGGCATCTGTCCCACAGGCCCCTCTCTCCACCTTTCGGGGGACGACGCGGTGGGGACCGTGGGTGCCAAGCTCACAGCTGGGCCCCACGCCACAGGGCTTGCACCTCATCCTTTCCTGCTGCTGGAACCTCTCTGCCACGCTGGAAAGCCCCGCCTCCTTCAGCCTCTGGTGCATCTGCTTAATCCTCTCATGTATGCTGATCTGCGCTGTCATCGTGCAGCTCGTCAGATTTCGTGCTCTTTGTCAAGGCAATGAGAACATGTTCCATAGAAACAGGCTTGGACTGCCTCGACCTTATTACCCTCCACCCAGCCGCTGTCAGCGGTGGGGCAGGAGACCTCGATGTCGAGAACTCTCTCACACCTCCAGCAGAAGAAATGATGGTGGGGTTTGGGATTGGGGTCATAGCGGGCTTTCTTGGAGGTGATGGTAAGCTGCTGGATTTCCCCCAGTTTCCAAAGGAGCTCTAGGGTGTTGTAGACCGTCGCTCGGGAAAGCGAGGGGAAATTCAGCCTGAGCTCCTGATGTATCTCCTCCGCTGTGGGGTGGTCGGTCCGTTTCTGAACATGCTCCAGTATGGCGATTCGCTGGGGTGTAGGGGTAACCTCCCTGTCCCTTAGCCTGTCTACAACTGGCTTATTCATTGTTTGTATCTATTCTAAAACAAAAATCGGTCGTTGTCAATATTTAGTCTAAGCACATGCAGGCAGATGTCAATAGGGTGCATGGTGGTGAGGAGACGAATTTCGTAGGACCACTATGGTCTTTGGGCAAATTCCTTCAGATCATTCCTTAGCATTAGCAGAAATTGAAATCCCAATGCATCCTTTACTACGGCAGTATCAGGAGCGGCCTCTTTGTTTTGGGCAGTCTTGTTGCTACGTAGGACGGACACAGGATGTCCGGCCAAAGGAACGGAAGTAATGAACTGACTGCTAGCGTCCCCTTAAGTCACGACACCAACTGGGGACGGCCAGGTTGCCTTTCTGCGCGGCAATAGTCTTTCTAGGGGAGTAGGGAGACTCGGGAGGAGGAGGAAGCCAAGAGATTTCATTCACCCATAATCTGGAGCATTAGTTTTCGTGACCGGGGGCGGTTGTCAAAATCGACGAAGACTATCTGCTGCCAAGTGCCGAGCGTCAATCTCTTGTTTACAAAAGGTATAGTCAGCGAAGCTCCGAGCATAGAGGCACGCACATGAGAATGGCCATTTCCATCCCCCCAAGTTTTGTCGTGCTCATAGGGAAGGTTTTGAGGTATTATCCTGTCCCACATATTTTTGAAATCGGTGACAAGCCTAGGCTCATATTCAATAGTGGTTATGCCGGCCGTGGAGCCTGTTATAAACAAAGTGACTGTGCCGTCGCTTATCGCTGACTCATTTACCTTCTCCGCAACCTCAGAGGTTATATCGATGATGTCGCAATTCCCCCTTGTTTGGATCGTGGTGCTTTCAGTGACTATGGTCATATTCTCATCTCCTTTCGAAGAGATTGCTTCGCGGAGCCTATCCTGAGTGGCATGAAGCTCTTTGCGGAGTTTACCCCAACTGAGATTCTTCGGTCGCTCCGCCCCCTCAGAATGACAGGGAGCGAAGGGCTCGCAATGCCAGAATGAGTGGTCATATTCTTACGTCCTCCCATATGATATCGTCTAATTCAAATATTGGCCCGTCACGGCATACCTGTCTTAATCCTTTCTTGGTGTTTATGGTACAGCCATAGCAAGCTCCTATGCCACATCCCATCCTTACTTCTAGGGAAACCTGACATTCAAGTGGCTTCGCTTCCTTGGGAGTGACAATTTGTTCTGCCATTGCCCTATACATATCTACAGGTCCGCAGGCGTATATCTGGTCAGCCCAATCCAGGAAATCAGGCAATACATCGGTTACTACACCCTTTTTGCCCAGGCTGCCATCTTCTGTAACGGGGATAAGTCGAACCCCCTTTGGTAAGAACTGTTCTCGGCAGAGATGAGCAGCCGTGTTTGCTCCATGAACCAAAGTCATTGGGTGCCGTGATGAAGCCTTTTGGGCTAAGAAGACAAGAGGAGCAATGCCGATGCCTCCAGCCACTAGCAGGAAATTCCTGGCTTTCTGTTCGATGTTGAATCCGTTGCCCAGGGGCCCAAGAATGTCTATTCTATCTCCCCTTTTTTTCTGTGACAGCCAAAGAGTACCTTTGCCTACCACGTTGAATAGCAGAGCAAGTCCAGATTGCTTCGCCTCGCTCGCAACGACAACCTGGTGTATGCTAAAAGGGCGACGTAGTGTGAGCCCTTCGCAGCCCACGGTAATGAATTGGCCCGGTTGTGCTGTGATGGCAATATCTGGCGCCTCAATCCACATAAGATTCACATTAGACATAACTTCCGTATTGGAGGTGATAGCGCCGAGGATTTGCTTCAATTGCCCTTTTGTATGGTCAAGTATTCCCTAAGTGGTTGAATAGTGAAAGTCTGATCAATGTTTGTGAGCGCTTCTATGGCTGCCCGGGCGGTATCCAGTGAGGTGAAACAGGGTATCCTTTTTTCCGCAGCAGCACGCCTGATATCAAACCCATCCTTTAGTGGGATACGCCCCCCAGTTACGGTATTGGTCACTCCGTTTACGGAGTTGTCGTGGATCACGTCAACCACATTGGGGTGTCCTTCGCTTAATTTCTTAGTCACCATTTTCACCGGAAGCCCTATAGCCTCAATCATAGCTGCAGTGCCTTCTGTGGCGTAAAGCTTGTAGTGAAGAGAGTGCAACTTCTTGATGAGGGGCAGCGATTCAGTCTTATCTCTATCTGCAATGCTGAGGAGCAAACTGCCTTTTGGAGGCAGCATCAGTCCGGCGGCTGTAAGAGCTTTCACCAAGGCAGCCTCGAAGTTGTAGTCTATCCCCATGACCTCGCCCGTGGATTTCATCTCAGGGCCAAGGTAACTATCTACGCCGGTTAGCTTGGACATGGAGGAAACAGCAGCCTTTATACCCACCAGCTTTTGTCTCTTACATAACCCACCTTCGTAGCCTTGTTCTCTGAGGCTTATGCCGACCATCACTTTGGTGGCAATTCGTACCATGGCCACGCCAGTCACTTTGGAGATAAAGGGCACAGTTCGGCTGGCGCGAGGGTTTACTTCAAAAACGTATACCGATGAATGGCTATTTTCTCTCATGATTACCATTTGGACGTTCACTAGACCTCTAATTTGCAGCGCCAATCCAATTCTGGTTGCGTAATCCTCCACGGTCGTTACCTCTTCCTCGGTCAAATTCACTCCGGGGTAGATAGCTAAGGCATCCCCACTGTGCACACCAGCCCTTTCAATATGCTCCATTATGCCTGGGATAAGCACCCGCTCCCCGTCAGCAATAGCATCTACCTCAACTTCCTTACCTTGCAAGTATTTATCAATGAGAACCGCATGTCGGCTGTCTAGCTCTAGAGCCAATGTAAGGTAGCGAATCAATTCAGTCTCACCGTGGACGATTTCCATAGCCCTGCCACCCAAAACGTAGCTAGGGCGCACCAGCAACGGATAGCCTAGTGACTTAGCCACTTTCAGTGCTTCTTCGATCGATGATACGCCAGCTCCCGGAGGCTGGGGGATACTCAATCTATTTAAGAAATCCTCAAAGCGATCGCGGTCTTCGGCAATGTCTATAGCTTCGGCGCTAGAACCAAGTATAGGCATACCGCTACGAGCTAGAGGCTGAGCCAGATTGATAGGTGTTTGTCCACCAAGTTGAACAATAGAGGCGGGAGCAAGATCGCCGCAGCTTTCGTTCTCAAGTATATCTCGAACGCTCTCCTCATCT
>CAYVSN010000052.1:0-7237 GCA_964453875.1 uncultured Dehalococcoidales bacterium | reverse complement strand
TTTCGCCGACCTTGAAGGGTACAACTCGGTGGACATTGAGGCGCTAATCGCACGAGACCCTGAGGTAATCTTGGTAACGGCAATGGGTGGCACGGGATCGGATACCTGGGACTGGGTACTTACTGAGCCTCGACTTGAAGATGTGTCGGCTCGCAGGAATGGAAGGGTGTACTACGTGGAATCTAATTGGGTTGAGCGACCTGGCCCACGGGTAGTGCTTGGTTTGGAGCAGGTGGCTAAATACATTCATCCCGGGATTTTCTTCGACGCTTGGGATTACGATGAGAATGGCGATGAAGCGATCAGCAAAGCTGAGGCCATCAAAGCTGTTCAGGACTACTTCAATGGCCTGATAGCCAAGACGCAGACTATACAGGTCGTGATGCTGTATTTTGGATAATCGAGGTGGAAACATGAGCAAAAAGGCAATATCGAGAAAATTCCTTTGCCTAATGGCTACCGTGATGTTAGCCGCAGTGATAACCGTCCCAGTCTTAGCGTCACCGGCAACAGCCACAAGGACTCTTCCAGCATCCGTAAGCTCGGGAACCGAGTTTGATGTTGCCATTGTGACTTCAGGGTGCGGTGCTTTCGGTCAGGTGGTGGAGACACTGCCTGATGGTTTTAGCTACGTCAGTTGCACCCCAAGCGATATTGGAGTGGAGCAAGTAGGCGACACAATCAAATTCACTTTCCTTGGTTCGGCGAGCTTCACCTACAGGGCTAAGGCTCCAACCATTGACACTACTACCACCTATACCTTCCACGGCGTAGTTAAGGATGAGGATAACATTGAATATCCCATCGAGGACGATAATATAACAGTGCTCGTAGCATCAGGCGCGAGGACTCTTCCAGCATCCGTAGCATCAGGAGCCGAGCTTGACGTTGCTATTGAGACTTCAGGCTGCGGCACTTTTGGTCAGGTGGAGGACACTTTGCCCGACGGATTTGCCTACGTGAGCAGTTCACTGCCTCCGGATCAGGTTGAGCAAATAGGCACCATGCTCAAGTTCACTTTTCTTGGAGATTCGGCAAGCTTCACCTACAGGGTCAATACACCGGCACTCGACACCACCACCAGCTACACCTTCCACGGCGTGGTCAAGGATGAGAACAGAATCTCATACCTATCGAGGATGATGCCATAAGCGTGATTGCGTTCGATACCGGGGACTTGACCAATGTTGAACTCGCGGGGGCGGATTCTACGGTAACAGGTATTTCTATATGCAGCTATCCCACCGAGGACTTGACCAACGTTCCCCCTGACTTGGATCCCCAGTCAGCCTGCGTCGTCGAGTCATCGGGAACGGGTAGCTTTACCCTAAGGTTCACTAATATTGCCAACGCCTCAAATATGGTGGCCTACAAGGTCACTGATAGTAGCTGGACGCAGCTCGAAGACGCGACAATCTCCGATAATACAGTAGAACTAAGCATGGAGGTTGGGGATCCAGTTGTTGTGTTTGCGACGCCTGCGGCTCCTCCTGCGATAGGTGGGGATGCCTATTTCCCGAACACGCTGGGCTTACTTGCTCCTTGGGTTGCCCTAGCGGTGGTTATCGTAGGTGGGATAACTTGGTTTCTGTTCAGACGTCGTAGCACTTAGAGGCATGCTTTGAGGCTGCCAAACGTTGGCAAGTTTTCCCAAGGCAGATTCCTAAAGAAGGCCTTGCGTCAGGCCTTATGGTTAATCAGCCTTCTGATTATCATTGGGCTGGCCGGTATTTCCGTTGCCTGTTCCCCTTCTGGCTCCGATAGCGATACTGGGCAACCTAGAGCAGCTATCATTGATCAACTTTGTAGCACCCAGCCTAACGATGATTTCATAAATCAGGTAAACCGCGATCTTGAGGCTTTCGGTTTCGCTGTCCATGTTTATCAAGGTAACGATGTCACTGTGGACCTCTACCGACATTTGCCCAAATGTGGCTATAAGATCATTGTCTTCCGAGTTCATTCTGGCTTGATTGAGGCCCAGGGGCAAGAATTGCTAAAAACCGCTATCTTTACCAATGAGCCCTATAGCCCTCACAAATACGTTGCGGAGCAGGCTAATCATGAACTGCCAATAGTCAGAGTAAAGGAAGGCGAGCCCCTCTTCTTTGGTATAGATTCAAAATTTGTCACGGAAAGTATGGAGGGGCGATTTGATGATA
Source organism: uncultured Dehalococcoidales bacterium (assembly GCA_964453875.1). Classification (GTDB taxonomy): domain Bacteria; phylum Chloroflexota; class Dehalococcoidia; order GIF9; family AB-539-J10; genus JADFUX01. The sequence goes on along the minus strand of CAYVSN010000052.1, from coordinate 5,075 downwards.
CGGTTATTGTTGTAGCAGGCTGCTCCTGCCTCTATTTTGAGGATTTGGCTCAGGCTTTCATTTCTGAAGGCACTTCGGCTTTCTTGGCTTGGGATCGTTCAGTTGATGCCGCCTATGTTGATAGGGCCACCGCCTGCTTTGTCACAGAGTTATGTATGGAAGGCATCACCATAGAACAGGCAGTGAATACGACAATGATCAAAGAGGGGCAGGACCCGACTTACTTCGCCACGCTCAGATATTTCCCGTCTGAGAACGGTAATCAAACGTTGAAACAGCTAGTTCAGCAAGCTTTACGCGATGGAGGCAATTAGAGCATGGATGGCAAAACAGCAGAGGCCCAGGCAGGAATAGATGGTACTGTAGACTAATGAATTGTGCTCGTTTGTAATGAGCCTCGGTTGCAGGATGTGGAAGCGTGTCTCGTTGAGGCTTGAAAGTGGGTACCAAGACTGGAATTCGCTGGAGATGCCGCGCAAGCTGTAGGATTCGTGTGAACCAGTCTGAGGCATTAATGACAAAGTTGCCAGACTCTATTTCAGAGAGCAATGTGGAAAGGTGAATAGTGAAATGACGTCCAGACGATTCCGTGCCGTTGTAGCAATATTGATACTGATAGCAATGATAGCTACACCATGTGTGGCGTTGGCGGCAACAGCCACCAGAACTCTTCCAGCATGGGTAGCCTCAGGGACTGAGTTTGATGTTGCCATTGAGCCATCAGGCTGCGGCGCTTTCGGTCAGGTGGTGGAAACACTCCCTGATGGTTTCACCTATATCAGTTGCACCCCAAGCGATATTGGAGTGGAGCAAGTGGGCAACACAATCAAGTTCACTTTCCTTGGTTCGGCAGGCTTTACCTACAGGGTCAGGGCACCAACAGTTGCTGCAACCACCACCTATACCTTCCACGGCATAGTCAAGGACGAGGACAAAACTGAATATCCCATCCAGGATGATGATATAACTGTGACTGTAAGTACACCTCCTTGTGAGACCTACACCCTGACTCTGACCGTGGATGGGAATGGCTCAACTACTCCCTCAGAGGGTAGCCACGCCTATGATGCTGGGACCGTGCTAGACATAGGTACGACACCAGCTTCAGGCTGGCGATTTGACCGTTGGTCCAGCAACGTTGCCGATCGCAGTTCTTCCTCCACCACAGTAACCATTGATAGCGACAAAACAGTCACCGCTTATTTCACTCAGATTCCGCCGGCAATGCATACGCTAACAGTGACTTGCGAGCCAAGTGAAGCCGGAGGCGTTGTCCTCGATCCTGAGGCAGAAGGCAACCAATATGAAGAGGGCACTCTGGTTGGGCTAACTGCCATCCCTGACGATGGATATACTTTCGGCGGTTGGGGTGGTGATCTCACTGGAAGCAACAACCCCAACACTGTAACGATGGATTCTGATAAAAACGTTCTTGCTAACTTTGTGTTCCTAGAAACGGTAAGCCCAGCCACCTTTGTGTTGTCTGCACTTAATATCTCACCGGAGCAAGTTCAGCCTAACCAGACAGTCAGAATCTCCACCAACATAACCAATAACGGCGAGCAAATCGGAACTTATGAAGCCGTTCTTTATATCAACGGGCAAATAGAGGATAGCCACATGGTGAGTGTCTCCCCACGCTCAGCGCAAACCGTGGTGTTCAGTATAACTAAGGCAACTCCAGGCACTTATTCCGTCTCATTGGGAGGACAGCAAGGGCGATTCACCGTAGTAGCTAGCCAATCCGGTAGCAGTACGCTAGACACTGGTATTATGATAGCTATTGTGGTCATCATGGCCCTTATTGCAGCGCTGGCGCTCCTATTTCGTAGAGTCAAGAAGAGAACCTAACCCAGGGTTGAATCAAGAGCACCAGCAAAAGGACACCGGTCTCGGAGAGACACTTTCTAGGATAGCGCGCCGCCCAAAAATATCCTCCCTTGGAGACGGATGAGGAAATGCCCAAACAGCCAATGCTGTAAGCTCTAGACGACAGAGGCTTTTGGAACCCAAAAGGCAATTGAATCGAGATAGCTCCCAAGAATGGACGACTGAGCTTGGTAGCCGCAACCATCTCAAAATTGTGACTATCCTTAATCAAGCAAGCTTGTTTATAATAAGGCTAGGTTATAATATATAGGAACTCCGTGCCAACAAAGGGTTGACAACCGGGTAGCGTGAAGGCATTGAACCGGCATATGGTTATCGGAGCCAGAGGGGTTGTGGTGCTCTTAAGCATAGCTGTTATCTTGGTGGCGTGTAGCCCTGCCAACCCCACAGCTCCAGGAGCGGTAATTGATGATTTGGGAAGATCAGTCAATATCGAAGGAATACCTCAAAGAATTGTCTCTCTAGACCCTTCCAATACTGAGATTCTATTTGCCCTCGGTCTCGGGGATAAGGTCGTGGGGGTAACGGAATACTGCGATTATCCCCCGGAAGCCAAGGATAAGGAAAAGGTGGGGAAAACTAAGCCACCTGATATAGAAAAGATAATTGCTCTCCAACCAGATTTGATACTAGCTGCTTCCTATCAGGCGGAAGATGTTATTCCCACTCTGGAAGAAATGAAATTCCCAGTATTTGCCTTAGCTCCCAAAAATCTAGACGAAGTGCTTAAAGATATCGAGGCCGTTGGCTGGTTGACCGGGAGCGACAGCAAAGCGAGCAAACTTGTAGCTGAATTGGAAAGCCGAGTCAAGGCAATAACGGATGAAATCGAAAGACTAGAGCCGGAAGAGAAGCCAAGGGTTTTCTACATCTGCTGGACTGATCCTATATATACAGGTGGAAGAAAGACTTTTATTGATGATCTCATCGTAAGGGCGGGAGGGGAAAACCTTTTTGCGGATATCGAAGGATATAAAACGGTTGACGTTGAAGCAGTAATCGCACGGGATCCCGAGGTGATTATAGCGAGCACAATGCTTGGGGCGGGCAATGCACCGGAGTGGGTGCGCAGCGAGCCTCTGCTCAAAAATGTAGCAGCTCGCAGGAATGAAAGGATATGTGAAATTGACCCTCATTTGATTGATCGACACGGACCACGGATAGTTGAGGGGTTAGAGGATGTGGCTAAGTGTATACATCCTGAGATATTTGGAGCGCCTTAGTTATTCCAAAGCGGAACGCAAGGCTAAGGAATGGCAGAGGCACATATGAGGGATTCCAGGTTTTCGGATCTAAGGAACTCGTGCTTGGGGTAAACTGCCAATACAGGAGGAATTATGTCTAAGACTTTTAATGAAATCCTGGGGAATTATGTAGAAATACCTGAAAAGCCAAAAAGAATAGCTAGCCTTCATCCTTCAATAACTGAAACTCTAGTTGAGATAGGAATCTCAGACGAGTTAGTAGGGGTCTCGTCTTGGTGCAGTTTCTTTGTCAAAGGGCTTGGGAAAACTCCTGTCTCCTCTACTACTGAAGTCAACTACAGACGGCTTGAGGAAATAAATCCTGACCTCATCTTGACCACTACAGGTGTTCAGCGTCATATGGCATATGAGTTGCATTCAAAGGGGTACTTGGTTTTTCCTATACAGCTTGCGGGAAGCCTTTATGGAATACTTGCAAATGTCCTTCTTACAGGGGCGCTAGTCGATAGGGCTAGAGAAGCACAGGAACTCGCGGAAAGACTTTCAAAAGGACTTGAAGCCGCCAGGGTCAAGCCGAAATATGATGAAAGGCCGAGGATCTATGTTGAGATATGGCCTGAGAGATACTCTATCACCGCTGGCGGACTAACCTTCATCAACGACCTTATTTATGCTGCAGGAGCACGCAACATTTTCTCCGAGAAACCTTTGACCTATTTCACCCCAGCTTTTGAGGATATTACTGCTGCGAATCCAGACTTCATTTTGCTCGTTTTTGAAACCCCTCGGAGGATAAAGAAGGCAAATCTTTCTTTACTAGTGACTGAGAGAGGGTGGAAACGCGTTAAGGCAACGGAGCAAGGTAAGATAGCAATGACCTTGGTAAAGGATTTGCCTCTAACCCTTTCTGGTCCTTCCTTTGTGAGAAGCGTAAGACTTTTGTCTGAAAAACTCAGGGAATTTGGAGTGCTGGCCAAGTGAAGGTTTTTGCTTCTTGGAGCGGCGGCAAAGAGTCTGCCCTAGCAACCTACAAGGCAATTTCGCAGGGCTACGAAGTTTCATATCTGGTCAACTTTGTTTCCGAAGATGGGGAGAGGTCGAGATCTCACGGCATCAGAGCGGAAGTTTTGCGTTTGCAGGCAAAAGCTACAGCGATTCCCATAATGCAAGTGAAAACATCCTGGGAAGATTATGAGGAGAACTTCAAGAAGGTTGTGACGGAACTTAAGGAAAAAGGGATAGAAGGGGGCGTTTTTGGTGATATGGACTTGGAGGGGCACCGGGAGTGGATAGAAAGGGTTTGCACTGAACTTCAGATCCAGCCAGTCCTGCCCCTTTGGAAGATTGAGCCTGAGAGACTTATCACTGAGTTCTGGGAAAGTGGGTTCAAGGCAATAGTCATAGCCACCAGATTGGAAGACAGTTTGCTTGGCAGGAACTTGGATAAGGCTTTTCTAGAGGAAATTAAGCGATTTAGTAGCCATCCTTGTGGGGAATCAGGAGAATATCATACCTTCGTAACCGACGGCCCCATTTTTGAAAGACCGCTCGAAGTCACCAAGGGCGAAAGGGAAAGAAGAGATAATGTCTGGTTTTTGGACATTTCTGCTAAGCTTCAATCAGGAAATAGAAGGAGCGGCTAGGGTGGCAAACAAGCGCCTCCTCAATATTCCCTGTCTGAGATTATCAGCTGATGCATAGAGTAATGCGGATATGTTGAATGGCAAGAGTCTTTTCTGAGTCGGTTAGCCAGCCTGCTAGCGACTCTGCTAGCAAGTCTACCATTCCTTATGCTCTGCGCTGGAAAGGTAAGGTTTATGCCTTAGTAGGGCTTAGCGCACTGCTGTTGGTGGTAATTGTCTCTGCCACTACCTTAGGAAGTGCTCCTATACCCTTTTCCACCTGTTTCCAGGTCCTTTTTTCTCAGTTGCCTTTTGTCCATATCGTCCCAGCCTGCCCGGAGACTTTTGGAATGACCCT
>CAYVSN010000051.1:0-7356 GCA_964453875.1 uncultured Dehalococcoidales bacterium | reverse complement strand
GGCGACAATGTCAGAAATAAACCAAGATTTAGAGAATATTGCCATGCAGATTCGCCCCTACTTTGTGGCGGAGGACGAAGCAAGGGAGAAAGCTTTGCGCCTTTGCCGTCAGGTGGTTCGGCATAGCTCAAGTGCCATACGCTCTCTACATTGCCAAGAGCAGGATAAAGCTAGGCAACTGCTTGATTTGGCGCGCGCATTAGTTCAAGACATGAACCGGGCCCTTGACTCGCACGGCGTACTGCGGCACTCAGGATTTGTCCATGATGCTCAAAAAGAGTTTAGTGAGGGCTGCATAACTCTAGCCTTGATTGTCAAAGAACCGTTACCCAAACCTGAGGCGTTAGGCGTTGATTATCCTGCCTACCTGAATGGGCTAGGCGAAGCTGTGGGAGAATTAAGACGCTACCTCTTGGATAGCATCAGGCGAGGGGATTTCTCTCGCTGTGAGGAATTGCTAGCTGTAATGGATGATGTTTATGGAGTACTGATGTCTATGGATTTCACCGAAGTTATCACTCGTGGCCTAAGGAGAACTACGGATGCCATACGAGGGATTATAGAAAGGACACGAGGCGACCTGACGGTGGCGTTGAGACAAAAAGAGATGGAAGTAAAGCTGGATAATCTAGCCAACAAACTCTAGAAAGGGGGCTGTATGGATCTAGTCTGGATATGTGTGATTGTGGGGCTTGTGGGTGCTGGAGTAGTGGCATTCTTTGTGCGCTATGTTCTACGACAGGATGCGGGCTCGGAGAAGATTCAAGAGGTTTCTCGAGCCATTCGGGAAGGGGCAATGGCTTTTATTGGCAGGGAGTATCGCACCCTGGCCATTGCAGTGATAGTGATAGCCATTATCCTGGGAGTTATCCCTGCTCTGGGTTGGAGGGTGAGTGTGGCGTTTCTCTTTGGGGCCGTATGTTCCATGGGTGCTGGCTACGCTGGTATGAGTGTTGCAGTCAGGGCTAATGGCAGGACTTGTGCTGCAGCGCAAAAGGGCTTGAATCAAGGATTGAGGGTTGCCTTTAGGAGTGGGGCAGTTATGGGGCTGACGGTGGTCAGCATCGGCCTTCTAGGGTTATCTATTCTCTATTTCGCCTGGCACGATAACACTAGTTTCCTGGCTATAATCCCGGCCTATGGCACCGGGGCTTCGTTGGTAGCCCTCTTCGCCAGGGTAGGTGGTGGTATCTTTACCAAGGGGGCTGATGCTGGCTCTGATCTGGTTGGTAAGGTGGAGGCGGGGATACCGGAGGATGACCCCAGGAATGCGGCAGTTGTAGCTGACAATGTGGGTGACAATGTGGGTGATGTGTGTGGCATGGGTGCTGACCTATTTGAGTCTTACGTTGAATCTATCATTGCTACCATGACATTAGCCGTTGTGGTAACCGCAATGGGGATAGTTGCTGACTCTCAGACTGCCTGGCTGATTCCTATGTTGATTGCTGCTGGTGGTCTCGTAGCCTCCGTAATTGGCTGTTTTCTGGTCAGAGTGGGAGAGAAAGTTGAGATGAGCGCTCTCTTGGGAGCCTTACGTCGCGGTACGCTTGGCGCCTCGATACTGACAGCAGTATTTGCTTTCTTGGTAATTTACTTCTTGGGCGCTAGCATAGGGCTATTTTGGGCGGTGCTTGGCGGGCTTATTGCCGGCGTGCTTATGGGGGAAAGCACCAACTACTTCACCTCCTATGCCTTTAAGCCAACACAGGAGATTTCCAAGGCCTCCACCTCCGGTGCAGGGGCCACTATAATTCAAGGGTTTGCCAACGGCCTGATGAGCACGTGGCCACCAGTGATTTTGATAGCTATAGCGATTGTTGTAGCTTTCCACTTCGGCAGCTTCTACGGTGTGGCCTTGGCTGCTGTTGGTATGTTGTCCACTTTGGGCGTGACACTGGCTACTGATGCTTATGGACCTGTAGCTGATAATGCGGGTGGCATTACCACGATGACAGGACTACCGGGAGAGGTACGTGAGCGGACTGACGCCTTGGATTCACTGGGCAATACTACTGCAGCCACGGGCAAGGGATTTGCCATCGGTGCTGCTGCTTTGAACTCCTTGGGCTTAATTCTCGCCTTTGCTATAGCTACACAGATAGTAACAATCTCCGAAGGCAGTATAATAGTGCCAATGCCGGAAGCATTTAGCTTGCTAAGTGCGCCGGTTATCGTTGGCGTAATTCTGGGTGCCCTTATGCCCCCTATCTTTTGCGCTATGACTATGAAGTCAGTGGGTATAACTACAATGGCAATCATAGAGGAGGTTCGTCGGCAGTGGCGTGAGATAAAGGGCCTGATGGAAGGAACAGCCAAGCCAGAATATGGTAAATGCGTGGATATCTGCACCAGAACAGCGCTGAAGCAGATGTTGGCTCCTTCAATAATGACCATAGTTGCTCCTGTAGTTGTGGGACTGGTTCTGGGGAAATATGCTCTAGCTGGTTTTCTTATTGGAGCCCTGGCGACTGGCTTTATCCTCGCTATCACCTCAAACAATGCTGGTGGCTCATGGGATAATGCTAAGAAGTGGATTGAGGCGGGGCAATTTGGTGGTAAAGGCTCAGACGCCCATAAGGCAGCGGTAGTAGGAGATACTGCCGGTGACCCCATGAAGGACACTTCTGGGCCGTCTCTGAACATAATGCTCAAGCTAATGTCAGTAGTCTCATTGCTTCTGGCGCCGGTTTTCATACACTTCACCGGCTTTATTTGACTGTGGTCAATACATTTGCGGGCATGAATGGCCGGGTGGTGTCGATCACCTGTTAAGGATAGACACCCCCGGCGACCTTAAGCTTTGGGAGGCTCTATGTATTACGAAGAATTGAACCAAGGTGACAGGGTTACGACAAGGGGGAGAGTTGTTACCGGAACAGATATAGATAACTTCGCAATTATGACAGGAGCTATAAACCCTCTCTTTCTTGAAGATGGATTTGGTAAGAAACTAGGCTTCAAAGGGAGAATTGCGCCGGGCATACTTACGCTTGCTCTGGCAACAGGACTCCAATATGCCACAGGGCTATTTGACGACATCATAGCCTTCTTGGGGATCGATAAACTCAAGTTTCTGGCAACTGTGAATCCAGGCGACACAATTTGGGCTGAGGCAGAAGTTATGGCAAAGAGAGAAATTGACGAAGAAAGGGGTATAGTGAATTTTAGATGGCTTGCAAAGAACCAGGAGGAGAGGCCCGTTCTTGAAGCAGAGACAACTTTTATGTTAAAGAGAAAACGCTGAAATATGAACTTGTAGGAACGTCAGATGGATTTTGAATTATCATCTAAACATATAGAATTGCAGCGTTCTGTGAGGTCGTTGGTTGAGCAAACTGTGCTGCCGCAAATCATGGAGTTCGAGGAAAAGAGCCTCTTCCCCTGGGAATTATTCAGAAAGATAGGAAGTGAGGGTTTCCTGAGAGCGCATATACCTGAGGCGGATGGTGGGTTGGGGCTAGGCACAGTGGGGTACTGTTTGGTGAGTGAGGAGCTGGCCAAAGCCGGCGCTGGCATGACGCATAACGGACATTTCCAGACCCAGAAGATGCTCCTGGGATACGGAACACAAACTCAAAGGGACAAGTATCTCAAGAAGCTGGGGAGCGGTGAGTATCTAGCAGCGACAGCAATCTCTGAGCCCACTGTAGGGTCCAGTTTTGAGGATATGCGCACCCGAGTGGAAAAACGGGATGATGTTTTTGTCTTGAATGGGGTGAAGACCCTGATAAACGATGCTGCTGAGGCCAACGTTATTAGTATATTTGCCAGAAGTGAAGAGGGAATAAGCGTTTTTCTTGTAGAGGCGGGGACCCCGGGATTTCGTATCACCGGAAAACTTGACCCTATAGGGATGAGAAGTTCACCCATATACGCATTTGAGCTCAAGGACTGCCAAGTCGAAGCTAAGCAGCTTGTGGGCAAATTTGGAGAGGGGCTTAAAGCATTTTTCTCAGCCTTCAATTTCAGCCGTCTGGGGAATGCCAGCGCGGCCCTGGGCATTGGCCAAGCCGCATTTGAAAAGGCCCTGGCCTACGTCAAACAGAGGCAGGTTGGGCGTCACACGGCGGCCGAATTCCAAGGCATCCGCTGGATGCTAGCAGAGATGAGTACTCAGCTTGAGGCAGGCCGGTTGATTCGCAATAGGGCTGCCGTTATGGAAGACAATAAGCAAGACATAAGTCTGGAATCATCCAGGGCAAAGCTTATCACCGTGGATGTGGCGAATCGAGTAGTGGCGGACTGCATACAGGTTACAGGAAGATACGGGTGTCTTAGGGACAGTCTCCTCGAGTTATACCTTCGAGATGCCAAACTGCTAGGCACTGCGGGCGGCTCACTGGAGGTTATGAAGAACAATATTGCCAGACGATTGATAGGAAGCTAGGTTTGCCGTCTGACATTTTTCTTAACGAAATCGACGACGTCACTGGTTGCCGACTCCGGCCCGAAGACCTCAGTAACCCCCATTTTTTTCATGGCATCGGCATCCTTCTTGAGTATTGACCCGCCAACGATAACGAGAATATGGGAGGCGTTATTCTCCTTAAGCAAATCGATTACTTTAGGAGCGATGACTTTATGGGCGAGGGAATGGAAACTGAGCCCAATAAGGTCAGCATCCTCAGCGATAGCTGCTTTCACTATTTCCTCGGGTGTCTGCCGCAATCCCGTATAGACAACTTCTATCCCCGCATCTCTCAATGCTGATGCCACTACCTTCATCCCAACATCATGCCCATCTAATCCTGGCTTAGCCAATAATACCCTGATCGTCCGCTCAGAACTCATAGCACGTCCTTCACCTAGAATGCCGGAACCAGTTTGTATTCGCCCCAGACATCTTTCAAGGCTTGCATTATCTCTCCCATGGTTGCATTAGCCTTCACTGCCTCCACAACAAGCGGCATCAGTTTGTCCTTGCCTCTCGCCGCATCCCTTATTTCCCCCAGCAGAACTTCAACCCGACTGTTATCTCGCTCTGCTCTCACCTTTCTGACCCTCTCGATCACGCGTTTCTCGGCTTCGGGATCAGGCTCCTGAAGTTGCAAAGGCAGCTCTTCTTCCTCAATTACGAAGGCATTTTGTCCTACCATTATCCTCTCACCGCTCTCCTTCTCCTTTTGAACTCTGTAAGCGTTTTGAGCCGCTTTTCTTTGCACGTAGCCATTCTCAATACAGGCTACGAAGCCACCCAGTTCCTCTATTTCTTCGATACATTCTCTGGCCTGTTCCTCAAATTGGTTGGTGAGAGCTTCCACATAGTAGGATCCAGCTAAGGGGTCAACGACGTCGGCAACCCTGCTCTCATATGCTATGATCTGCTGAGTGCGCAACTTCATCCGAGCTGATTCCTCGGTGGGTATGGCATAGGCTTCATCATAGGCACCGGCGTCTATAGCCTGAGCCCCTCCAAGAACAGAAGCTAGAATCTGGATAGTAGCCCGAACTATATTGTTCAGAGGCTCCTTCACAGTTAAGTCATCAGCGCTGCCGGGGTAGTAAATGCGGAACCGCCAGGAGTCGGGGTTCTTGGCTCCATACTTTTCCTTCATGATTCTAGCCCAGAGTCGGCGTGCCGCCCGAAGTTTAGCTATAGACTCAAAGAAGTCAATCCCAGAGGGGGCGATAAAGGATAATCTGGGGGCGAAATCATCTATGTCCAAACCGCTTTCCAGCGCAGCATCTATATAAGCTATATCCTTGGCAAAGGCATAGCCAATGAATTGACCTGGCGGTTGATGGCATCTGCCCTGTCCTGGCATCATCCACAAGCTAACGGGGTTCCATCTCGGTGTGTGCTTAACACAAAAGCCTACCAGATCGGTCCACCACCTAAGAGATGGCCTGGGGGGAAAGACATAAGCATTCGTGCCGCCGTATTCCTTGAGGAGATCGAACTGGAGCGTGCCGGACAATTTCTCCCAGGGCACTCCCTGCTTTCCCGCCACGATGAGATACATGGCATAGAGTATAGGGGCGGGAAAATTAATCGTCATTGAAGTGGTCACTTTGTCCAGCGGAATGTCCTGAAAGAGCAGTTCAAAATCCTGTAGAGAACTCACAGAGAGACCTGTCCTGCCCACCTCGCCTTCGCATCTTGGGTCATCGGGATCCAGGCCAAGCCAGGTGGGAAGGTCAAAGTCCAGGCTCAGGCCTATCTCGCCAGCCTTCATGAGAGCCTTTATCCTCTCGGCAGTCTCCTCTGCGCCACCAAGACCAGTCTGTGCCCGCATTGTCCACAGCCTTCCTCGATACATCGTTGGCTGAACACCTCTGGTATAAGGATACTCGCCGGGGAATCCAAGATCCCTATCGTAGTTTAAATCCTTTATGTCGAGAGGAGTATACACACGTTTGATCTCCCTCCAGGTATAGCCCTCAAACTTCTTTCTCCTCTCGCCGTGTCTCTCCAAAGTGCGTTTGAGAGTGGTGTCTTCCCAGCGGCGCATAGATTCTTCAATTTCCTTGAGCTTTTCCTCATCAAAAATACCACCCATTATCTACACCTCCTTTGATGCTAACGATGGGATCAGCCTTTACCCTGCTGAGGCTGGAGGAGCCGGATTTACCAGGTCTTTCGCTATCGTCCTGGGCATGATATCCATCAACTCATCTACAGTCCATCGCCCCTCTTTGTGGATGATCCTTGTGAGAACGGGATCAGGGTATATGCCTATCTCGCCTCCCTGAACCGAAAAGACACATCCGTTTATGTTGGCTGCCTCATCTGTCGCCAGATAAACCACAAAAGGTGATACGTCCTCGGGCAATAGCTGTTCCATCCTGCGCCACAGCTCGATCATGAATGTATCGCCTTTTTCCGCTGCCTTCTTGGCAGCCTCAAGCTGCTCAGGCCTCAGGCCAAGCCTAGTTTTAGCCAAAGGGCAAATTGCGTTGCATGTCACCCCGTATCTGCCCATATCGCGAGCCACCGTTCTAGTAAAGCCAATAATCCCGGCTTTGGCGGCGCTGTAATTTGCTTGACTCAAATTCCCCAGCCAAGCTTCAGAGGAGGTATTGATAATGCGCCCGCTCCTTTGTTCTCTGAATATGGCACAGGCGGGTTGCGTGCAATAATAATGACCGTAGAGGTGAGTCTTCATCACAGCATCCCATTGTTCCTCGGTCATCTTGAAGATCATGCGATCCCTGAGTATGCCAGCGTTGTTCACTAGAATATCGAGCCTGCCAAAGTTATCTATAGCACTTTTGATGATTTTCTCCCCACCCTCTTTGGTCGCTACTGACTCGTAGTTAGGTATTGCCTCCCCACCCGCCTTGTGGATTTCGGCTACTACCTCGTCACCTGGTCCCGTGGAACTTCCTGTCCCATCCCAAGCACCTCCAAAG
>CAYVSN010000050.1:0-7361 GCA_964453875.1 uncultured Dehalococcoidales bacterium | reverse complement strand
GCGTGCCTCCTCCCTGGTAGGGTATTTCTCAATCGGTGTGATTTTACCTTCTTTGGTGGTAAGGACATAACTATCTTCCTTCAAGCCTATCTCTGCTTCTCTTACGCGCCCGCCTTTCAAAAGATAGGTTATTGAGCCTACGTTGAAAAAGACATTCATCTTGGGGATAACGCTCTGGGCCGCCTTGACTACCTCCTCCAGGCTAGCACCAGCGTCGGCAGCTTTGGCAGCAGCGGTAGCCACGAGCCCCAAGGCTGTTACAGTCGAGTGGGAGTCAACAACCTCGACTGGCACACCTTCAATCATATCCCTCGCCATTATGGCCGAGCGGTAGCCCGCCGAAGGAGTATCGGGGCTAAGGGTAATGGCAACCACACCATCAACCTTGCCACGCAACTCTTCAAATGCGCTTAAGAACTCCCCCTGTACAGAGCCGCTAGTAGTGGGCCAAACCTCCTTCTCTGTCTTCAGCCGGGTGTAGAATTCCTCCAGGGTCATATCCACCCAATCGGCATACTCCTTCTTGCCCCACATCAAATGCAAGGGGACAACGCGAAGATGATAGGCCTCCGCCACTTCCTTGGTAATAGTAGAGCTACTATCAACAATTACTGCAACCGTCATAACTCACCTCCGAAGATATTCGAACCTGGGTGCCCGTTGCTTTGCGCTCACTCATTATAGAAAGCAACGCCCAACGAGTCTGGGCTCAAATGAATTGCGGCTACAGGACCGGCTTCTCCTATCCAGAGCTCAGCACAGTTGTATTGGGATGCTATCTCTCTCTTGAATTCCTCAGCGTCTTCCCTTGCCGCCGCGTGAAAGAGCGCGGCATGAAGCGGGGTGTCTTTTCTTGCCCTCTCCTTCAGCAGCTCCCTAAGACGGCGGCGTGCCTCCTCTCTGGTAGGATACTTCTCAAATGGCGTAATCTTGCCTTCCTTGATGGTGATAATATAACTATCCTCCTTGGCGCCTACCTCCGATTCGACAATACGCCCGCCTTTCAGAAAATAGCTTATTGAGCCTACATTGAAAAAGACGTTCATCTTGGGGATAACGCTCTGGGCCGCCTTGCCCACCTCTTCCAGGCTAGCGCCGGCGTCGGCAGCTCGGGCAGCGGCAGTAGCTACTAGCCCCTCAGCCGATACCGTGTAACCAGAGTCAACAACCTCAATGGGAAGACCCTCGGTCATATCCTTTGCCATCATAGCCGAGCGGTAGCCTGCTGAGGGAGTATCAGGGCTGAGGGTAATGGCAACCACACCATCAAACTTGCCACGCAACTCCTCAAATGCGCTTAAGAACTCCCCTTGAACAGAGCCACTGGTAGTGGGCCAGGTCTCCTTCTCTGTCTTTAACCGAGCGTAGAATTCCTCCGGGGTCATATCCACCCAATCGGCATATTCCTTCCTGCCCCACATCAAATGCAAGGGGACAACGCGAAGGTGATGAGCCTCCGCCACCTCCTTGGTGATAGTAGAGCTGCTGTCAACGATTACTGCGACTGTCATAACACACCTCCTAGATCACGGTTTTTTTCATTGACAATATTTAGCAAACTCATCCTTTGTCATTCTCACACCACTGACATTCTCCTAGACTTTTATCTCCATCCCTTCATAGGCAAGGTCAATTGTGGCATCCAACTCTCTGGCTAGCTCGGCAGCCTCCTCCCTGATTTCACTCTCCAAAGGTGGAGCCATGTGAACCAGGATAACAGGAGGAAGATAACCTTTCTTATTACGGAACCCGACCAACTCTGGCTTAAGCAGTGCTGGAGTCATGTGACCCGCCCTGGGCGCCTGGGCGCTCCACTTATTCGATGCCCCGCAATCGAGGATGAGCAACTGTGGATGAATGTATTCCCAATTTGAAGATAGCCCCGGTCCCGTATCCCCGCTGTAAAACATGGTCTTGCCATCCTCAGAGCTAACTTGATAACCCACGGCAGGAACACTGTGATGGACAGGAAAAGCGAGGATAGTATAACCAGCAATAGTTTGCGGCTCGTATGTCTCCAAGGCATGGAATCGGAGTGCCGGTTTCTCAAGTGAGGGCGTCGTGGTGAAATCCGGATGAACCTCGCCATTGAAAACATGGGCCAAGATGGTATCAATGACCTCCTTGATGGCATAGACCTCCACAGTAGCGCCAATAAGTAAGTCATGCATAGAGAGGCTAGCCAGTCCCATAATGTGGTCTAGGTGTGAATGGGTCAGCAGAACTACCTTTATCTTCTCCTGTGCAACTAGAGATAAGCTCGAAGCCAGAGCGCCGGCGTCCAGCGCTAGCACTTCGTCAACTAGTATTGACATGAACCTGGTTCCCTCCGACTCCAGTCCATGTGCCCCGAGAATCTTAACCTTCAGTTTTTACCCTCCCTAGCTCTAGCTTTAATTCCTCCACCAAATTCGATTGAACTGCCAACTTTGCCATTTGTATAGCGCTGGCCACCTGTGGAGCGTGAGAACGACCATGCCCGATTACCACCACGCCATCTACTCCATAAATTGGAGCCCCTTCCTCAGCAGCGTGAGTCAAGGCAAATAGACTATTGGCGATAATCTCTATTTGTTCCTTAGGAAGTTGCTTTTCCAGAGCGATCCTCAACCGGTCAAGCATGGCTTGGCCCAAACCTTCACAGAACTTTAGCAGGATATTCCCGGTGAACCCGTCGCAAACGATGACATTTGCCCTGCCGAAAGGAATGTCATTTCCCTCTACGTTGCCAATGAAGTTAAGGTGACTTCGCTTGAATAACTGGTAAGCTCTCTTTACCAAGAGGTTTCCCTTTCCTTCCTCGCTACCATTGCTGAGCAAGGCTACTGTGGGGTTATCGATGCCCAATATCCTTCGGGCGGCAACAGAGCCTATGACAGCGAAGTTCAACAGGTCTCGTGGCTTACAATCAGCATTTGGTCCCATATCAAACACCACAGTACCTGGGGCAAATCGGCAAAGAAGACCACCGGCGCTGGGGCGTTTGACACCTTCCAGCTTTCCCAGGATTTCAATTGCAGCCACCATAACTGCGCCGGTATAACCGATACTGACCACGGCATCAGCTTCACCCCTTTTCACTAGCTGAGTGGCAACTAGAATGGAGGCATCCGGCTTCTCACGCATTGCAGCCACAGGGGACTCGCCCTCCTGAATAACCTCGTTAGCATTCACCACATGAATGGGGACAGCAGAAACATCATATTTCTCCAGTTCCCTTTGGATAGCATCCTCAGAACCCACCAGTATGATCTCGATTCCATCCCCTCTGGCTGCCTGAATAGCGCCCTTAACGATTTCCTCGGGGGCGTAATCACCGCCCATGGCGTCTACTGCTATCCTCACTCGTCTCATTAATAATCCTCGATTCGTCTAATACTCATCCTCAGCCCATAAGGTGAGGGGTGTTACTATTGCCCCTCCAAAGCCAGCATGAGTAGTCAAGAAAAGCGCTGTGTTAACCTTGGCTTTTCGACCTGATGTATTCAACTGCGTCCCGAACGGTAATTAGTTTTTCGGCATCCTCATCCGGGATCTCGATTCCGAAGGTGTCCTCGACAGCAGTAATCAGCTCGACAAAGTCTAAGCTGTCGGCAGCTAAGTCATCGACAAAAGATGCCCCCGGAACTACGTCTGCTTCGTCAACCTCCAGTAGCTCCACGATCAACTTCTTTAACTGTTCAAACGTGTCTTTTTCGCCCATTTTTTTCCTCGCTCACTTTCTCGATGCTAGTTCTTTGAGTCTTGCTTAATCCACCTTGCGCGAGGGAGCTCTGGCCAAGTCATCATTGAAGGAAAGCTTTCAGGGGACTTTCAAATAAGCCAACCTTTGCCAACGGAAAGCATGCAACTGTTCGGCCAACTATCCGGAAACCACGCATGATGGATGTCTTGGGCAAGAGCTGCCTGGCAGTTCTGCCCAGCATTTGTTTACTATCCATTGCCACTGCAAGACTTTGCAAATTAACCACATCATGCCACCCTTGTCAATACATCATAACACGATATATAGCCTGCTTATAAGCCACAACGTGGTAGAATGGGCAGGTATGAGGATTGTATTTCATGAGAAATATAAGCTGGTATACGCCTATGACCCAGCGGCGAAGCCGGGAAGAATTGAAAGCATTGTTGGGGCGCTAGAAGGTTATGAGTTTCTCCCACCTCAGCCTGCCACTAACGAGGATCTTCTGCTGGTTCACACCCAGTCTTTAATAGACTCGGTAAGGAGGAACAAGCTTGCTTTCGAAACAGCCAGCCTAGCCGCTGGAGGAGCCATAACCGCTGCTGAGATTGCTTTGAACGAGCCAGCTTTTGGTCTCATAAGGCCACCAGGGCACCACGCCGGTAGGGGCTTCAACGGAGGCTTCTGCTTTTTCAACAATCTGGCTATCGCGATGCAAAAGCTAATCCAAGAGAAAAAGGTAAACAAAGCTCTGATAGTGGATATTGACCTTCATTACGGCAACGGCACCGATGATATCCTTGGCGGCAGGGAGGATGTCATTTTCTTGAACATGGAGTGTCGGGAACCACAAGAATACCTGGCACAACTGGAAGAGAGCTTAGCCACCAGCAAGGGCTACGACATCATTGGCGTCAGCGCTGGATTTGATACGTATGAGAAGGACTGGGGTAGAAGCCTGAGAACGGCGGATTATGAGACTATAGGCAACATTATAAAGGAAGCAGCCAGGTCTTCCCGAGGCAGGAGATTTGCTCTACTCGAAGGCGGCTACTATGTTGCCGATCTAGGCAAGAATGTAAGATCCTTCCTGGAAGGCCTGGAATGATTTAGGCTAGATTGTAGTTTGGCGTGTAGTTCATTACGCAGGCCCTTCATTTCCAAACCAGCGAGTCCTCCCCGTCATCGCGGGTGAAGCGCGCCAATCTGCTGGGGGATTCCTTGAGATTGCGGAGCTTGTTCCGAGCGTAAGTGAGGAATCTCGCTCCCCGCCATGGCATAATCAAGTTGTCTTTGCAAGACACCCTAGATCTCAAATCTCATGCCGGTATGCAAAGGCGAAAATCTCTCTCCCAGGCCAAGGTAGAGCTCAACCTGTGCCTTGAATCCTGTACAATGGCCGGCACACATCCACTTTGGGTTTAACTTACAGAGTTCCTCAACAGTCCTTTTTATTCGGGCATCAGGCGCGTCAACAAGATGCAAACCACCAACCACGCCTTCAATTTGGTCACAGCCAGTTAGCTCCGTGGCATACCTCACAATATTAACGATTCCAGCATGGCTACAACCAGTCAAAATCACTAAACCCTTCCCTTCAACGTTTGCAATGACTGAGGTATCGTCAAGCATATGGTCATCCTTAATTCTCCCATCCTGTATGGTTTTCAGCTCTATCCCAACTTCTTCGAAATCAGTTCTCCTCTTCACTTCCCCGGTTGTCATAATGCCAGGCATTATCTCGAGAGGGTCTTTAGTTAGAAAAAGCCTACCACCCGCTTTTTCTATCTCTTCCCTTGAATCACCCTGCACGACGCCTACCTGCCTGAGATGAGGCTGGATGACAAAATGCGTGCGGAACACATCTGGATGAGCGATTGCAGGGATATCCCTTTTCCCGATTTCTTTGAGCATGGCCACTATTCCCTGCGTATGGTCGTAGTGGCAATGAGTCAGAACGATGGCATCAATAATCGATGGGCAGATATTCATCATTCTCATATTGCTAAGAAGGGCTGGCGAATTTTGGCCGACGTCTACGAGGATTCTTCTTGTATTTTCACCTTTCGTTCCTTCAAGCAGAAAGGAGACCCCGTGCTGACCCAGATACGGGCTTTCGTAAAGGACAGAATCCTCCGCCAAGACGGTGATTTTCAGACTATCTAACTTGCCGCCAGTCTTTCCCATAGTACACTCCCTCCGGGGAATCCCAACCGATAAAGCGGAGTGCTACCACAGTCTAACTGTGGTAGCACTCGACGAATAGAGCAATCAAGAAATAACTGGTGCTATTCCTCCATACTCCAGGTGACTATTTCTATTTGAACATTGCTATAGCCACTTGGCGTCGTGGGGTCCTTCGCCACTTGCCAAATCTCAAAGGCGCCGGCAGTGCGATCACCCCACTCATCAAAAGCGATGGGACCACTAACACCCTCCAATTCCAGCCCGGTCAGGGCAACCCTTATGGCTTCACCATCGTAGACACCGGCTTTCTCTATTGCCTTAGCAGCCGCCCATACCGCGTCATATGTAGTATCACAGTAAATCTCGGGGGCTTCCCCGTATTTATCCTCATACGCTGCGGTGAAATGCTCATACAGCTCACCTGTGCCCACAGTTCTCGTACCAGCAACAAACGCCTTCTCCATAAACTCGGCAGACTTCGGATCTTCGAACAGCAGTGAGCCGTAGTTACCATCACAGCCCAGCCAGGGAATTTCATCCAAGCCCAAATCTAAAGCTTGCTTGAAAACTATGATGCCATCGTCACCGTAGGTGCAGGCAAAAACCACATCCGGGTTAGCATCCTTAATTTGCTGCAACTCAGTGACGTAGTCCTTCTTGGCCTCATCATAGTGTATTGATACCACCTGTTCCCCCTGCCATCCCGCCGCGTCAAGCCGATCAATAATCGCTGTTTCTAAACCTCGGCCATACGTATTATCCAACACTATGGTGGCCAGCTTAGTATAGCCCTTATCCATAATAATGCCGGCTAACACCCGGCCTTGGGCATCGTCACGGAGACATGTGCGAAAGAACCACTCCGTCCCCTCCATCTCAGAAAGCGGGACAGCTGTAGCTGATGGTGTTATCAACGGGATCTTATGCTCGCTAGCGTATGGAATTGAACGCAAACAAGAGTCAGTTATCATAGGGCCAGCGATTACTTGCACCCCGTCTATCTCGACCATCTTCTTGACCTTGTCAAAGCCTGTGGCCGGGTCTGTAGCGCCATCCTCCTCAATCAATTCCACTTGTTTTCCCAGCACCCCACCAGCAGCATTAATCTCATCAACCGCCAGCCTGGCGCCATTCAGCAGCCTAACTCCATTGGGACCCATGGGGCCAGTGGTATCCAGCAGACAGCCTATCTTGACTGTCCCAGCTTCCGGTGGAGCACAAGCTACTGCTGGAATCAGCAAACATAAAGCAGCTACTACCAGCAAGACTTTTTTAAGCATGGATCGCCTCCTGACAGGTGTTTGTCTTCATTATGCACAGAATATAGGTTCCTGTCAATACCTAGTCTCTTCCAATGTGATAAGATGGGCAGGCATGAGGGTTGTATTTCATGAGAAATATGAGCTGGTATATACCCATGACCCAGCGGCGAAGGCGGGAAGAATTGAAAGCATTGTTGCGGCGCTAAAAGGTTATGGGTCTCTCCCGC
>CAYVSN010000049.1:0-7389 GCA_964453875.1 uncultured Dehalococcoidales bacterium | reverse complement strand
TTGCCTGAGGTGCTGCTTGAGGCATCATTCCCGGCCCCATACCTGTGCCCATACCTGTGCCCATACCTCTGCCCATACCTCGCCCCATACCCATGCCAGACCCCATTCCATAATGGCTAGCCACACTAGGTTGGCCGCCTGGTTGAAGCCTGCCTGCCTTGTAGGCCTCAACGGCATCTCTTAAGTTTCCAGTGACGCCACTGACCACCTGGACGCCCGCTGCGGATAAGGTCTGATAGGCATTGGGCCCACAATTGCCTGTGAGAACAGCTTCCACTCCTTTACTGGCAATCATTTGGGCTGTGCCAATGCCGGCACCCCCAGCAGCCGCAATGTTAGAATTCTCCAAAGCCTCAAACTCCATAGTCTGAGGGTCAAGGATGACAAAGTACTGGCAGCGCCCAAAGCGGGGATCTACTTCAGCATCTAGGCTAGGGGCCGTTGCCGATATCGCGATTCTCATGCTACACCTCTTTCCTTATTCTTCCGTCTCTAGCGCCTTCATTCTAGCATCTATCTGCTCCAGTTGTCCCCTTATCGCCTCCGCCTGGCTCCTCAGGAAATCCAGTTCCTGCTCCCGAGTCATCTGTGGAGCATAAGGATAGCCTGCTGTTCCTCCATATGAAGGGGTAGCTGTAGGGCCGCCATAAACTCCGCCAGCCGGCTCCCCAGGCATCATCGCGGGAGGGGGAGCATAACCTCCATAATAAGGCATTGCCCCAGGATTGGCATAATAGGGATAATCTGGCGTCACGGGCATCCCTGCAGCTCCGCTAAGGAAATAACCACATCGAGGCAATCCTCCTCTTCCTACACCAACAAAGGGCCAGGGAGGGGAACTTCCCCTAAAGCCGAATCCCCATCCTCCCCCTCTTCCAAATCCTCTACCTCCAAAACCGTTTGGCATTTTTCACCTCCTATTGTCCTCTAAGTTCCGAAAGCCTTTTTCTCACTCCCTCTAGTTCGGTTGTGAGACATCTTTCCTGGTCTTCAAGCATCCTTATCTCTTTTTCCTTAGGAATAGCCCATGGATATCCGTAACTAGGCGAGTAACCATATCCATAGGGGACCCCTCCCCAATGCCACCCCCAAGGATGCCAACCTCCAAACCAAGGCCACATTCTATGACCTCCTTCAGAAATTCACAAATGTACTGCTAGGGATACCAATAAGGACTGCATCTCCATCAGCCGCGACGCCTGCACAGCCCCGTCAACGCCACTGCGGCAATATCGGCATTGGACGAAGGCAGGCTGAGGATAGATCTCTCTCGCCTCCTTTCGAGAGCCATTCCACTTTGATTTACCTCCATCTTGGATAACTGTAGGGATACTGGGAATAAGGAGCATAACCTGGGCCAGTATATGGGTAGACGGACGGATATCCGAAGGGCGGATAGTAACCAGCACCATAATACGGATATCCGTAGGGCCCTCTCGAACCCCGGAGCCAGCCCCCCGGTATCGGATTGGCAAAACCAGGCCTAGCAAAACCGCCACAGAAGCCCGCTCCTCTCCCCGTCATCGGTCCCAGTCCCCTTGGTCCAGTTCCATCTCCAAACGGCATCTCGATCACCTCCCTTCTTCTTTACTGAGCTTACCGCTTACCATGGGTAGCCACCGCGAGGCCATGGCATCCCATATCCATAGTGTGGGTAACGACCATAGGGCTGCGGCATGCCATATCCTCCATACGGCATCCCGTGCCAACCGCCAAGCCAGCCTCTGCCAAAACCCATGCCGCGGCCTCTTCCCCAGGCAAACCAACCTCTTCCAAAACCTCTACCCCAGCCTCTTCCCGCACCAAACCAAGCTCTTCCAAATGGCATCTTCCTTCACCTCCTTTCCTCTTTGTTTATCTCCATCTTCCGCGCCGAAAGCCCCTGCCGTGTCCCCTCCCAAAGCCGAATGCAACGAGGGGCGTTGGCCGGATATTCACGCTGGAGCAAATGGGACAAGACAACGGAAGCCTGTTTGCCAGAGCCTCGAATGGAACATCCCACTCGTGTCCATCGTTATTGCATCTGAAGCGATGGTGAGGCAATCCAAAGTTTCCTCCCTCAATTTGAATCGCCTTTCCGTTAACTAGAGCGTCGGCCAATTTCCTTCGGGCCGACTCCAATACGCGGTGGAAAGTCGGCCTAGATATCTGCATCCTCTGAGCACATTCTTCCTGCTCCAATCCCTCCAAATCTTTAAGGCGAATGGCTTCAGTCTCCTCCAGCGAAAGGCAAACCTCCCGTAAGGCATTCATGGGAACTCCTACTGGCCTGAAGGAACCTGTGCTCGGCAACTGGGCAACATAGCGCAATTTCACTGGCCTGGACATCGAGAATCACCTCTCCCTGCTATGAATTATGAACATATGTCAATAATCATTCTAAATCACACCAATATTATTGTCAAATCCTGTCCCTATCTGGACTTGAAAAAATAACAGATTAGGGCTATAAATCTGAAGGATTGTCGATGCAGATAGAGCTTTTCCCCAGTCTTTCTCATTGCATAGAAACTACTGCGAAGCGGGAGTTTTGGAAATCAGCAAGCGAATATAGGGAAAGGCAAGGGGACAAAGAGCTAGAAGAGAAGATCGAACTCTTGAAAGCCTTTGTTGAATCGATGGATTTTAGAAAATTGCGCTTTGAAAGCGAGAAGCATCTGGTAGAGGGGAAGAAGGTTAGATTTGTAATCCGTTGGGAGGAAAATAAGCCACACTATGAGATGACTGTAAATTGATAGCTATAGCTTATGTTTCCATATGGTTCCTCTAGGGGTATCCTCGAGGGCTATGCCCAAATGAAGTAAGTCGGCCCTGATTCTATCGGCAAGCTGCCACTGCTCAGCCCCACGCAGATCATCCCTAACGGAAATCAGAAGCTGGATGAAGGCTTCGGCATCAAGTGGCGGCTTTTGTCTTTCCTTCAGGGTAAGACCTAGAATGCCAGCCAGTTCCATCAAAGTACACTGTGCTTCAGTTACATTCATCCCTTGTTCGCGACCTCGATTGATCTCCCTTGCCAGTTCGAATAGGGTAGCCACTGCCTGAGCAGTACTAAAATCATCATCCATAGCTTCAATGAATTTCTGCTTGAAGGGCTTGCTATCGAGAATACCCGCTCCTCCGTCATCATCTCTTTGGCTGACCGCCTGGCGCAGTCTTTCCGCACCCTGCTCACTTGCCTCCAAAGCCTCCTCGCTATAGGTGAGAGGATTCCTGTAGTGTGAGCTTAGGACAAAAAGACGGATAGCATCAGGACTGAAGCGGCTCAGCATCTCTTTTACTGTCACCAGATTACCGGTGGACTTGCTCACTTTCTGCTCACCCAATTGCATCAACCCATTATGTAGCCAGTATCGAACAAAGGGGACAACCCCAGTAAAGCTCTCCGATTGAGCTATCTCATTCTCATGGTGTGGAAAGATGAGATCCTGCCCACCACCATGGATGTCGATGCTATTCCTGAGGTACTTCAATGCCATAGCGCTACACTCTATATGCCACCCAGGCCTACCTCTCCCCCAAGGGCTATCCCAAAAAGGCTCGCCCGGCTTGGCTTCTTTCCATAGGGCAAAATCCAAGGGATATTCTTTCCCCACTTCACAAGTGCTGAGGCTGGAGACCATTTCTGCCAGATTCTGATGGCTCAGCTTGCCGTAGCTGGGAAAATTCCTGACGCGGAAGTAGACGCTCCCCTCAGACTCATAGGCGTAGCCTTCACCAATAAGCCTTTCTATGATCTCGATAATCTTGGGGATTTCTTCAGTTGCCTTGGGGTAGATATCAGCGCGCTTTACATTCAAGGCATCCATATCGTAAAAGTACTCGGCAACATATTTGTTAGCCAGCTCTGATGCTGTCATTCCTACCTGAGTGGCCCGATTTATGATCTTGTCATCAATATCAGTGAAGTTCTGCACATACTTAACCTTGTAGCCCCTAAACTCCAGATAACGCCTGATGACGTCAAAGACTATATAACTCATAGCATGCCCGATATGGCATTCATCGTAAGCAGTAATCCCACAAACGTACATGGTCACTACTTCGTTTTGCGGGCAAAACTCTTCCTTTTTCTTAGCCAGAGTATTAAATACCTTCATCCTTCGTCTCCTCGACTGGGGGGGTCAACAACTGCCCTAGTTTCTTCAGCAAATCTAGCACTCTTTAGGTCGGCCAACCGTTTTTCTAGTTCAGCAATCTCTGCTTCCAGATATTGAAGCTTCTCCCAAACTGGGTCAGGTAACTTCTCGACAGTGTCAGTATCAGGGTAGCGAATCTCAACTACCCGTCCCGGAACGCCAACCACGGTAGCGTGAGGTGGTACTGAATTGGTAACCACAGAGCCAGCTCCGATTTTGCTGTTGTCACCAATGGTAATAGCGCCGATTATTTTTGCACCAGCTCCAATGACCACATTATTCCCTAAAGTGGGGTGACGCTTTGTCCTTTGCATGCTGGTACCACCTAAAGTGACTCCTTGATACAGAGAAACACCGTCTCCAATTTCCGCCGTCTCACCGATAACCACTCCCATACCATGGTCGATAAAAAACGCCTCTCCGATTTTTGCTCCAGGGTGGATCTCAATTCCAGTGAGGAAGCGGGTGATATGGGCCATCAATCGAGGCAAGACGGGAATATGCCAATTCCATAGGGTATGCTCCATGCGATGGAACTGGCGAGCAAAAAAACCAGGGTAGACAAAAACAACTTGCCAGGCATTCCTGGCTGCCGGGTCATGCTCAAGAGCTGCCTGTATGTCCCTTCTAATACTCTTCAAAAGTCTCACTTTGAACTTCGCCCTTCCTGGACTAAAGCCACAGCCTGGGCAGCTATCCCCTCCTCCCTCCCAACAAAACCTAAACCATTATTGCTGCTAGCCTTGACTGCTACCTGTGCCGAATCAATACCTAAAGCTTGGCTAACTCTGCAACGCATCTCCTCGATGAAAGGCGAAAGCCTGGGATTTCCCGCCATAATAGTAACGTCGATATTAGCAATCCTGAAGCCTTCCCTTTTGAGCAAGTCCCCAACTTGCGACAATAGAGCTAAGCTGGAAACGTGCTCATACCTTGGCTCTTCAGGGGGAAATAAGGTGCCAATGCTGCCAAGACAAGCGGCACCAAGCAAAGCGTCTATTATGGCGTGACTTGCTACGTCGGCATCGCTATACCCCAGCAGCCCTCTATCAAAGGGCAACTCCACCCCCGCCAAGATCAACCTACGCCCTGGGACTAAAGGGTGAGCATCATAGCCAATGCCAACATGCATTTCCTTTCTCTCCTGAGCAATCACCTCGGCTACCTTCAGATCCTCTGGAGTAGTCACCTTTATATTATCATAAGAACCCATGTAGATTTTTGCTCTGTACCCTAAGCGCTCCACTGCAGCAGCATCATCAGTAAGCTCCGCCGTCAGCCCCCTATATGCTTCAGTGATTATATCAAATCTGAAGATTTGTGGAGTTTGCGCTGCCCATAACCTGTCACGGTGAAGCGTTTCCGTAATCAGCCTTTCACCATTAGTGAGCTTTACAGTATCCTTAACTGGCACTGCGGCTATAGCAGCGCCAGTCTCCATAGCAGTTTTCAAGCCATTCGCGATGGAATC
This sequence comes from uncultured Dehalococcoidales bacterium, assembly GCA_964453875.1. Taxonomy (GTDB): domain Bacteria; phylum Chloroflexota; class Dehalococcoidia; order GIF9; family AB-539-J10; genus JADFUX01. The sequence goes on along the minus strand of CAYVSN010000049.1, from coordinate 1,779 downwards.
CAAAGTCAGGAAGGGGCGAGCGCCATCCTGAATCACGACCCAATCGCAATCCTCTAGCTTGCGCAATCCTTCCGTCACTGAATCTTGTCGCCGTGCGCCGCCAAGGCATATTGTGGCCTTGGACCAGCCTCTCGCCTCCTTTAGGCTCTCCCCTAGCTCCAGACTTGCCTCATTCAATACAACCACTATTTGCTGAACCAAGTGACATTTCTGGCAGATATCCACTGACCAAGCTAGTAAGGGTTTGCCCCCAAGAGGAGCAAATATCTTATCTATGTTGCCCATCCGCTTGCTCCTACCGGCAGCAACTATAATAGCTCCTACTTTATTCATCCATCCCCCGCACCTTCTTGGTAAGTCCTAGCTTCAGAGCCTCAACAACGGAGCTAGCCTCAATTAGCTGAATATCTCTATGGCCAAGTAAGAATGTAGTTTCAAGCTTAGGCAGGACACAGGATTTGAACCCCAATCTGACAGCTTCCGTAATTCGCCTCTCTATCTGTGATACCCGCCTGAGCTCCCCGTTTAGGCCTACCTCCCCCAGCACAACCAAACCAGAAATTGGCTTACTACTGTAGAAACTAGAGGCAATAGCTGTGGCAATTCCTAAATCAACTGCTGGCTCGCTGATCCTCAAGCCACCAGTCACGTTGACTATAATATCTTGGTTAAAAAGCTTTAAGCCGGTACGCTTGGTGAGCACAGCAGTTATTAGGAGGAGCCGGTTAAAATCAACTCCATTAGCAGTGCGCCTTGGCGGACCAAAACTGTTGGGAGTGGTCAAAGCTTGAATCTCCACCAACAAGGGGCGAGTTCCCTCAAGGGTTGGTACCACAACTGAGCCAATAGCCCCATCCTTGTATTGTGATAAGAAGAATTGAGACGGGTTCTCTACTTGTGTTAGCCCGCTATTGCCCATCTCGAATATGCCTACCTCGTTGGTAGAGCCAAAGCGATTCTTCACGCCTCGCAACACTCGGTAGCTGCTAAATGGTTCACCCTCGAAGTAAAGCACCACATCAACGATATGCTCCAAGGTTCCAGGTCCTGCGATAGCTCCCTCTTTAGTGACATGCCCAGTTATTAACATAGGCACATTATTTCGTTTCGCCCAATACTCCAGCCTCAAAGTACATTCTCTCACCTGAGCAATGCTGCCTGGCGCTCCAGACACGTCTTCTAGATACATAGTCTGAATGGAATCAACAACTGCTAAGCTGGGTGAGAGTCGTTCCAAATGCTCTAAGACAGCGGACAGATTAGTTTCGGGAAGAAAGTAAAGCCCTTTGCCCTCCAGGCTCAAGCGCTCAGCTCTGAGTTTAACTTGATCAATGGATTCCTCCCCCGAAATATAGGCAATGGGCCTAATAGTCTCGGCCATGGCCGCTGAAATTTGAAGTAACAGAGTAGATTTACCTATTCCAGGCTCTCCCCCAACAAGTACTAACGAACCACGCACCAAGCCGCCTCCAAGAACTCGGTTCACTTCATTAAACCCAGAGTGGAGGCGGGGGAAAGCAATCTTCTCTACGTGGGAAAGCTCTCGGGGTTCATTTCCTGTAGAGTAAAGCAAGCTAGAGGGGCGACGATACGGAGTGGTTGTGGTCTCTACAAAGCTATTCCATGCATCGCAATTAGGGCAGTGCCCTAACCACTTGGGACTTTCTTTACCACATTGCTGACAAATAAACACATATTTCGGTTTGTCCCGATTACTGGATTTCAAATATCTAGCAAGACAATTGGAGGTAATTAATACTCAATGACGGCTATCTTATC
>CAYVSN010000048.1:0-7441 GCA_964453875.1 uncultured Dehalococcoidales bacterium | reverse complement strand
TTACGGTGACAGAAGAGGCGGTGGGTACAGTAAAGGAGGACGGGGAAGATATTAGACTCCTTCTCATTCATTTCTGCCTAAAACACGGAAGATATATTCATTACTCCGGGGGGCTACCGGTTTGGGTACTGGTGACAAACAGTGGAGCTGAGGTTACAATAGGTGAAACTTTTGAACCGGCTTTAAGCCTAACTGGCTGACCCAGCCACTGCGATCCCACGTCATCATAGCAATAAAGCGTATGACCTGCAATCGGCAGGTAACAATCTGGACGATTATGTGAGCCATGCTGGCAACCTTCTAGGCTGGTCGGAAGCCAGTAGCCTGCTGGTATTCCGTGTAGCTGGGTTGCCCATGCGGTTCACCATTGCACAACTTCCATTTCCCCTGCAATACCCATCCTGTTTCCAAGTTGCCCTTTGCCCCCAAGATTATTTGCCAGCATTAGACAACCCGCTTGTATATTGTTCATTCTGTTCAATGTAAACCGTCAGCCAAAATGGCACAGCCTAGGGTGGAAAATCAATGGATGTTTACACGATTTCGACAAGCTCCCCTGAAAGTGTCTAGAGTATGACTCTCTTCAACTTGCCAATTGTTCAAATAACCTAGCCTAAAGCTGCAATGTGTCCCATTGTTGGTGAGGTCGCACGAGGAATACAGCGCCACCCATCTATCTGAACGAGGGCACCTGATTGTTCTTCGTTCTTGACAGCCCCTGAATGAATACCGTATTGTGCAAGTGCTGGGTATTCAGTTGTGGGTAGTTTTGAGTTAGCAAGACAAGGGGGTATAGAAATGAACGCAGATGCCTATGAACAGTTAGCCCGAGTCCTAGACCTCCTACCCGGAGGTTTCCCTCGAACTAGGTCAGGTGTTGAGCTGCAAATCCTCAAGAAGCTATTCTCGCCAGAGGAAGGGCTAGTAGCAAGCAATATGACTGGCACCAGTGAGACGGCCGATGAGATAGCAGGGCGAGCCAATCTACCAACGGGACAAATCGAGCAAAGACTCCGAGCAATGCTGAGCAGGGGCATCATATGGGGCTCCACAAAGGAGGGAATATTGAAATTCCGGCTGGCTCCATTTGTTGTCGGTTTTTATGAAGAGCAATGGGATGTCATGGACCATGAGTTAGCTCATCTTTGCGAGCAATACTGGCTCGAGGGGGGTCTGGCGGGAATAATGCGTCCTGAGCCGGCGCTGCACCGTGTTGTCCCGGCACAGCGGGCGGTTAAAACTGAGTTCATTCTCCCCTATGATGATGTAAAACAACTAATACTGCAGGCAAAGTCGTTCGAATTACGCGATTGCATCTGCAGAAAACAACAGGACCTGGTGGGCACCCGAAAATGCGACTTCCCCATGAAAGTTTGCCTCAATTTCTCGGTGAGAGAAAGACCTGTGGGACCGCACAGTATCACTCAGGAGGAAGCTCTCAAGGTGCTTGACCAAGTTGAAGAAATTGGCTTGGTTCACACCGTAAGCAATGTCGCCAGAGGGGTTCATTATGTGTGCAACTGTTGCGGGTGCTGTTGTGCTTTTCTAAGGGGAATCACCCAATTCGGCATCGAACACTCAGTTGTCAAAGCAAATTACTATGCGGTCGTTGACCTCGAACAATGCAACGGCTGTGGAATATGTGAAGAGCGATGCCAGGTGAACGCTTGCTCGGTAGACGACGTAGCAACAATTGATCTGACAAAGTGCCTTGGTTGTGGGCTTTGTGTTACTGGGTGTCCCACCGACGCGGTGGAATTGAAGTTGAGACCTGACGCTGAGATAATACACCCCCCTGAGAATTACAAAGCATGGGAGCAACAGCGGTTACGCAACCGTGGCCTAGTGAAGTAAGAAAGCGCTTGCGGGGGGATAGTGGACTTGAACCACTGGCCCCTCTGTGTAAATCACCATAACCGTGGTAAGGGAGTGCCTCACCTACGGCATCTTCGGACTATGAGGGTGCCGCTATTCTACATTTGGGTCACAGCGGAGGTTATGTGAGTGTTTTTGAGGGTGAATCCTCCCCCTATGTCCTTTCGACAGCGAAGCGGCTGCCGTGAAAATTCAGCGGCAGAATCATTTGCCTCGTTTGAACACTTCGCCAGAATGTTCACCGCACCTGTCGCTATCCTCACTTTCGATGACGAGTCAAGAACTTATCAACCGCCTTATCGGCCTCAGACTTTATCTCTCGGTATGAGTAGTCACCTGGCTCCAGCGGAAATTCAAAACTAAGGAGTCGGTCCTCGTATTTGGTGTAGTTATGCCGGACATACGCTCGTGCTGCCAGCATCGCCTTTTCTTCCAGGGGCAACTTTCTTCTTCGTCCTACTCGCTCACTGCCAACCTGTGCCCCGTACTCAGCAACACTCTTGGCAGTGTCACGAGCCAACTTCTCGTGCTTGGGCACAAAATCAAGATACTTGTAGACAGCTTCTGCAAATTGCTGCTGGTATTTCGCCTCCTGTCTCTCACGCTGTTTCTGTGAAATAACCCGCTTAGCCTCTCTCTGCCCTCCTGTCTCTTCTGCCAGCTTCTGGACAGCTTCGATATTCTCCTTCGGGGCCCGTATGCCGAGCGTTCTGGTGTAACCTTTCGCAGCTTTCTTTGCTACCCAGTGTGGCCCCATCAATTTCACCTGCCTGGTTATGAAGGCATCACCGACTGGCAGAGACTCCCACCCCTCTGGTATCTCAATATTCCCATATTGGCGACACCACCAGTTTTCAGACTCGGCCCTCGGTGGATATACCCATAGAATCTCATTGGAGTGCTCTTGCTTATTGGGCATCTATGTTTGTCATCTCCCTTTGTAGCCGTGGCACACTTGCCTACTAGCTTCTATTGTATGTTGATGGCTATTGGTCGGCAAGGTCAGTTGAGAAGGACAGACCCTTTTCAGGCAATACAATTCGTCGTTTCGTGCACTTGCTAGCTTTGAATTGTCGAGCAACTGGTATGCTACAATGTTTCTGCCGGCTTGGTAGAGCACGTGCCCAAGTACCAGGTTAGAGGTTGGAAAAGCCTGGGGCATCGGGGCATAGCCCAGAGGGCTGAACGACCGTGTTTTCAGGAGTGCCTACTTCAGTGTGCCATATCCATGCCGGCTCTATTCTGTATATTGCCGGTGACAGAATCCGTTGCACCCCGCGGCATGATGAATGCTACCGAATATGACGGGATTACTCTGTGGGCCGGGAATAGGAGAGAAGCAGCCGCTGCAAAGATGGAATAAGTTGGTTCATCTCAAAGAGAATTTCGGGAAACGCCCACAAAGGCCCACCATTCCTACAGAAGCTAAGACTTTTGGGAAGACCTTCGCCTTGCCCTGCTGACAACGAGGTTCGACTTCGCCTAGGTTTAGTGTAGAGTAGCTAACATTCTGGTTTTCTGTCCCATCTTATGCAGGATGAAGGAATCAATTTCGGGGCAGGTCACCGTACCAACTGTGTAGCAAGATAGTGGAGGCTGCTTTACAATGATAGTGCATTCTTAGTATAAGGAAGGGGAAATAAGCGGAATCTAGTTATGTAGGTTTCCTCGTCACTGCCAGAAGTAATGATTGGGGCGTGAGTCCGGTTAACGTAATTGGGATGGTTGAAGGGGTCCGAAATCGCTTAGCAAGGTAAAGCAAGGTGAAAAGAAGACGACAAGGAGGTACCTAAATGGAGGCACTACAAGCAATCAGGACTAGAAGAAGCATAAGAAAATACAAGGCGGACCCTGTTGCGGAGGAAGAATTAGAGAAGATCCTGGATGCAGGAAGGTGGGCACCATCTGCGAACAATTCACAACCATGGAAGTTCATAGTCTTGAGCGACTCCGAGCTAAAGGCGAGGCTAGCCGGAGCCCTTACATGGGGAAGATTTCTGACTGAGGCACCTTTGGGAGTTGCTGTAGTGGTACACCCTAGGGTATCAAGCCATCCTGTAGAGGATGGATCATTAGCAGCATATAGCATGCTACTTGCGGCTCACTCGCTTGGTCTTGGGGGGTGTTGGATAAATCCTTCAGCCAACGAGGAAAAGGTGAAAGAAATGCTCGGCATTCCTAAAGAGTACAGGTTAATTTCCGTAATATCAATTGGGTATGCCGACGAAGCCCCGTCCAAGACTAGGAGGGAACTAAAGGACATCACCTTTGCCAACAGATATGGAAGCAAATAGGCACTATTTGCCCCCTCGTAAACAGTTCTCTTCGAGAACCAATCCCAAAAGCAAAGCGTCGGGCCCAGCCCATGGGTCAAGTAAAAAGCGGTATGATGAAGCCCATCCGCCAATAATTGGGTATAATGTGGTGAAAATCTAAGCAAAGCTAGGAGGTGTCATGGCTTCAGAACTGTGGCGTCGAATTCAAGAAAGCATGGGATATACCGATGAGGAATTAAAGATTATGATGGCCGACCCCCAGCGCAAAAAGGCGCTGGAAGCTGGACCGTTAATGGTCCGTCGGAAGATCGTTGCTGAGGTGATACATGCCAAGAATTGCGTTGCTCATGGGGTCGGGGCAAAATACGTCATTCGAGGCAACGGTGTGCTGCGCGCCAGTGACTGCAAGAATAACATGTGCATCAGCCTTCTGGCTGCCCTGGAGTCGGCATGTTACACAATTCTCGATAAACTGGCGGAGGGTGAAGACCCTAAAGGGAAATTCACCCGTTACGTTCATTGTCCCGATCCGGGGGTAAACTGTGGCGGTTTTGGAGAGGCAATAGTTAAGGTCACTGTAGAGGAATAGTCAGTCTCCCTGAGAAAATTGAATCAAGGGACTATGATGTTTTATGCCATCGGGCTGATCGGCTACTCAAACCGGCCAGTTTTTTCTTCATGGATTTAGGGCATATGAGAACATCGAGAGGAAGAGAATTTGTCGAACGTACAAGGCTTCTGAAGATGGTTGAGTGCGAAGATTGACATATGTTGTTGACTAAGAAACCAAACAGTGAGGCGAATAGGAAATGACCAATGGTTCGAAATGGCGCAAATCATGGCGAGAGAAGCTGGCGGACAACAAGGGTCTACCCAAGGTAGAAGAAATCAACGACAAGATGAGTAAGAGCTGGGGCACAGGTACGGTGGTTATTCCAGCACCAAGAGACGTAGATGAAATCATGAAGAAAGTTCCCAAGGGTAACCTCATCACAGTAAGTGAAATCCGCCAGACGCTTGCTCAAAAATATGGCGCTACAATCGGTTGCCCGCTGACCACTGGAATCTTCGCTTGGGTTGCCGCTCACGCTGCCGAAGAGGAGGCTGCCGAGGGAAAGAAGGATTTCACTCCTTACTGGCGGACACTGAAATCTGGAGGAGAACTGAATGCAAAATACCCGGGAGGCGTAGAAGCCCAGCGGGTGCGTCTGGAAGAAGAGGGACACATAATTCAGCCTGGCAAAGGTAAGAAGCCCCCGCGAGTAAAAGATTTTGAGAATTATTTGGTAAGACTATGAAAGGCACACTGTCACAACTAGAGTCAACCTGTGCTAGCGACCCGTAGCAATATGCCCTGGGTGGGGATTTGCAAGCTAACAAGACTAAACAGATTGACGTTCAGTTGATTGTCCCAAGAGGAACTGCCATGTCTCTCTCAGTTCATTGTTTGACAGCTCGGAAGCAATTAACGGGATTGACAGCCACCATAAGTGACACTAACATTTGAACAAGTTAAAGCTGATTCGGTGAACTCCAAGTTCATGCATACCGGTGCTGTAACGCCCGACGAAAAGCACACCGGAAACGGTCTCTTTCACCGAGTCAGGGAGGCTTGCCATGGATGTCGATTGGGCCAAGGTCAGGGAACGATTTGATTCCTCCTCTTATGCCCTATTTCTAGGCATGAGGCTGGTAGAGCTGACCACGGGATTTGCCAGAGTGGAACTGAAGCTGAAGGATGAGTTCAGGAACTGGGATGGCAGAATCCAGGGCGGGGTGATAGTCTCGCTTCTTGACCAGGCCTTTGGTGCTGCCCTCAACACCCTGGACCGGATTTATGTGGCTGTGCAGTTGAACGTCAATTTCCTCGCTCCCCCTGAGGGTGACCACCTCTACGCCGAATCTACCGTGTTACACCGCGGTAAGAGCTTGGGCATCTCTGAAATGGTGGTTACCGATTCCAGTGGAAAGCTCGTCGCCCGCGGGTCGGGAACTACTGTCGCCATCGGGGATCGAGGGGCCTCTTCAGCTCCATCCCAGAAATCATAATTCCGACGAGGCGTAAACAGATAGGCATTTCTTCGTTAGTCTGTCGGGATCCTTCGCAGAGAAGCAAGAACAGAAGGAGCTTTGATTGAAAGCGTACTACGCCAAGTGCTGGGCAAAAGGGATGTGAAGGGTGCTGAACCCATGGCTCTAAAGAACCGTAGGCCATTGTATTCAATAGATAGAACTCTGGATATGATTTTCAGGGCACTTTTTGTCTTCGCTTAGACTTGTTTCTGCTCAGCATTACACAAAGTGGACTTTTGTTCAACGCTAAGCCAGAAACCCGCCTCTAAGCTGGGGTAGCCTAGGCTTGGGGTAACTTGAACTAATGGGACATAACCCAAAGAGAGGGCTTTCACGGCAAATTACGGAGGTCACAGTATTTGACGCTTATCCTGAACCTCATCTATAAAGGGGATCAAATATGTTGGTGATGGTGATGACGCGAATTCGATGGTTTTTTCCTCACTGAAGGTAATATGGAAGGTGAGTTTCACTTCATAATCCTTTTCCGCGCCTCCAACGTCTTAACTTGGAAACTGTATTTGCCTGGCAGTATGCCCAGAGTCATCTGTGGGAAGCAATTTTGGACGAATTCTTTGGATACCATCAACAATATGAGCAAACTCTCATGGTCAGGGCAGGAGGCATGGGGTTGACTATTGTTGGAGGTGGCTTGGCTCTAGGTGGTATAGTTAGAATGGTAGTTAGAAGATAGGCCTGCCGTGATTTCTGATGAAATAGCCACGTATACTCGCCTCGGGCAAACAAATAGTGTATTGCTCAGCCGGTAATGGTGCATCGAGTGCTGATCGCGCTAATGTTTCAAAAGTTGCCGAACGTGGGTTCTCCTCTCTTTGATGTTCCCCGGGATCATATCATTCCGTGAAGGACAGCTGTTTCGCCGTTAGCCCTTTTGGGGCCAGCCTCTTAGCGTAGGGAAGCTGCACATTTCGATGAAGTGTTCAGTGTCTTGGCCAACAGGATAGGCATACTGCCTAGAAGTCATCGTCTGGCGTGAAAGACAGCTTGCCGCTGACTAAAGCCTATTGACATTGCCTCGCTCGCGCGGCGACAATACAGAAAACTTGGAGCTAGGAGGGATGGTACCGTGGCAACGGCTTATTGTATGAAGTGCAGGAAAAAGGTCGAGATGAAGAATCCCAAGCAGATTAGACTCAAAAATAACAGACCGGCAGTGCAAGGTGTTTGCCCTGTTTGTGGCACAAAGGTATTCCGAA
>CAYVSN010000047.1:0-7481 GCA_964453875.1 uncultured Dehalococcoidales bacterium | reverse complement strand
TTCCGTGTTCCCTGCACCGCAACAAATACTCCAGCCAGAAAGAGATGATAGAAGGCTTCTCACGAAGCAACGGCTGCGGTGGATGTTATGTCGCCATAAGGTCCTACAGCGAACCACCACTTCTGGGTCAACTAAAAGATATTCCCCACTACCGCAGACAGCTTGTGGCTCGAGATACTTAGCAGGCTTTGTTCTAGGTAGCGGCTGGGGTCTCGCCCGGGTGCAGCTTGCGCCATTTCTCTAGACATTGCTCTCGCGTTTCCTTATGGTCAGGATCGGGGATGCAGCAATCCACCGGGCAGACCTCAACACATTTGGAGGATTCAAACCAACCTACACACTCAGTGCATTTATCAGGATCGATGATATAGATTGTCTCTCCTTCGCTGATTGCCTCGTTCTTGCATTCAGGTTCGCAAGCGCCGCAGCTTATGCACTCGTCGGTAATCGTGTATGCCATGTTTCATTACCTCCTTTACGATGTAGAAAATTTAGCAGCTCCTAACAAGAATTTCTCTCTTAATGCTTCAGCGACATGTTCAGGAACCATACCTTCAACACGACCTCCCAATTTGGCTACTTCCTTAATCGAGCTAGAGCTAAGGAATTGATATCCTGAGTCTGCCATCAAGCAAACCAACTCGATATCAGGTGCCAACTTCTTGTTCATCAGCGCCATTTCGAATTCCTGTTCAAAGTCGGAATTCATCCTTAGTCCACGAATCATGGCCTTTCCCTTTATTTGACGGATGAAATCAACAGTAAGGCAGCCATAAGATCGAACAGATACATCGGGCAGATCAGCTACTGCCTTCTGTACCATGTCCAGCCTCTCTTCGTGGGAGAAAAGCAGACGCTTATCAGGCTTTTCGTACACAGCAACAATCAACTTGTCAAAAAGGGCTAATGCTCGCCTGACAATATCCATATGCCCATTGGTGATGGGATCGAAGCTACCAGGATATACTGCGACGGTCAAGGCTTAAGCTCCCTTTGGTATATGGAGACAAAGGTATCGCCATAGTTACGTTCCCTAATTAGCTTTAGCCCATCGGCGGAAGAATTCAATGGGAAGCGATTACCATGGCACACTACAACAACGGAATTGTTCGTCAATAAGTCTGACACAGCCAAATTTGCTATCAAATCGTTCGCCGCGGAGTCTGAGTACGGGGGATCAATGAATATGATGTCGTATTTCTTATCGAGGAAAGAGATAGCCTTGTTTGCACTGCAGCAATAAACATGGGCTTTATGTGAGAGCCGTGCTTTTTCTAAGTTGGCCTTAATAATGTCACAGCATTTCTTGTTTTGGTCAACAAAGTCGGCCCACTCCGCGTTGCGACTTAAGGCTTCGATACCTAGAGTGCCAGTCCCAGCATACAGATCGAGCACTCGGCACCAATCAACAGTGCTATTTTCCAGAATAGAGAAAATTGCTTGTCTCGCTATACTTGTAGTGGGCCGTACTGAACGCTTCCTGGGCACCTTTAAGCGATTTCCTTTGATCTTGCCGCCAGTGACTTGCATATCCGCTTGCTCTTAGACATTATAATCAGATTTGCGGCTTGTTTCAAGGCCTTTGGTCGCGTCTCTATGTCAAACTGCGTGGAAATAGCAAAGAGATGGCACGAAGCCCTGGGGCATCTCTGTCCAGTGCACCTCCACGTTTGTCAGACCGCAAGAGACTCGCTTTAGCATTTTGATTGTTGTATTACGCCCTTCAGTGAAACCGCTGGTGGTACCATCATAAAAGTGGTTTGGGATAGGCTCCCTCCCCGTATCAAGGTGTTGTCCACCTTATGTCCTTCAAGGCCTAAGGGAATCGTGCTATCATTTTGCGGCTCTTGGCTGTGGGTGGTAAGACTTCCTTTCGCTAATGCCTAAGCCTAGTGTCAATGCTGCACTCAGGCGAACAAAGCTGTAGGCTAAGACGGTGGAATTTGCTATTGGAAAGGATCAGCAAGGTGAACCATGGCAGCCAGGCTGTGTCGGGGAGCAAGCCAAGGCTTTGTTCAAAACCAGGTTCATTGTCCGTAAGCTATGTAACCCTGAAGATGGGCTTGGTATGTACGTTGTCCTGTTAGAAGAAAGCTGATGGAGCTGAGATACATTGTCTTTGAGACCGTGCTAGGGTGGGCGGGGGTATTGGGATCACAAAAGGGATTGGTGAAGCTTGTTTTGCCTCAGCCTTGTTCGGGGAAGACACTGAGTCTTCTCAAAGGGTTCGCGGTGAAATGGCGTGACAAGACACTTAGCGAGGCTGAAGCTGGCCGTTTTGGTGATTTGCCTGAGAGAATAAGAGACTATTTGAAGGGCAAGCGAGTCAGCTTCCCTGATAAGCTGGATTTATCCTGGGCAAGGCCTTTCGAGAGAAGTGTTTGGGAAGTGGATCGCTCTATTCCTTACGGCGAGACCAGAACTTACTCTTGGGTTGCCAGCAGACTGGGCATGCCTAAGGCGGCTAGGGCTGTCGGGCAAGCCTTGGCAAAGAATCCCTTGCCGATAATAATTCCTTGCCATCGTGTGATTTGCAGCAATGGAGATCTTGGTGGGTTCAGCGGCGGCAGAGATTGGAAGCGGAGGTTGCTCGAGATTGAGACTGTAGTTGCAATGCTTTAGCCCATACAAGGCTCGTGTAATAGAGCAACCGCAGCTACATTCTTGGTTCCCGATCAAGGGGGGAAGCTCAGAACCAAATCAGAGCTCAAGTCTCAAATTGCCTTCGCCCAATATCTCGCTCAGTTCACTCACTAGGTTCCGGCAGTAGTTTATCCTTACGTTAGGCATCTCCAGACTAGTGGTTTCATCCTCCCCAACAACGTTGAGGGACACTTCATCTTCGCCGGGGTAGCTCTTTAGGATGTCGATAACCTTTTGGAGGCGTTCGACGTCCTTTCCTGCGTCATTGGTTTGGTTGATATTTATTGTGAGATGGCATTGATTCTGTGCCAGTGGCTCTTTGCTTTCTTGCTTGGCTGCACGATAGGGCTGCACTTCCTGGCAACTTAGCTGCGCTCCGCCCTCTTTTATCCTTACCTGCCCCTTGACGATGAGAATATTTCCCCTCTGCCATAGCTCCTGCGTGTTTTCGTAAAGCTTTGGCCATACGGTGACTTCCACATTGCCAACTTGATCTTCGAGTGTGGCTATTATGAAGGGGCGTCCATCTCGCGTATGAGCTTGACGCGTTGAGGCTACCATCCCACCAGTTACCACCGTTTCATTCGCTATATCGGCACTGATTTCGCTGCACGAAACGGTAACCATTGAAGAAAGCTCAGAGGTCAAGGAAGCAAGGGGATGTTGGGAGAAATAGACGCCTAATAGTTCTCCCTCCCAGTCAAGCTTTTGTGTGATGGATGTGTCTTTACCTTTTTCCTCAGGGGAAAGGATGGGGGCAGAGGAAGCTTGAGCCCACAAATCGAACATACTGGTTTGTCCTGACTCTTTCATCCTTTGTTCTGTTTGAGCCAGGGAGATGATCTTGTCGATGGACTTGAGAAACGCCCTTCGGCTGCCGAGAGAATCGAAGGCACCTACTTTAATGAGGCTTTCCAACACCTTTTTATTGGTGTTGCGCAGGTCGACTCGATGGCAGAAGTCTTCTACGGAGTTAAAAGCGCCCCCTTTGTGGCAGGCAGATAATATACACTCAATGGGTGAAGTGCCGACATTCTTGATGGCGGCTAGTCCAAAGCGAATAGCAGGGCCATTCTCTTCCTCAATGGTGAAGCTACCGTGGCTCTTATTGATGTTTGGGGGAAGCGTCTGAATACCCAATCTTCGGCATTCGGCGATCGCCAAGCGAACCTTGTCCATATTATCCCAGTAAGTGTTAAGGAAGGCAGTCATATATTCAACGGGGTAATTTGCCTTGAGATAGGCGCCGCGGTAGGCGACAAGAGCATAGCTTACGCTATGAGCCTTATTGAAAGCATAGCCAGCGAAGGGCTCAATCAAGGAAAACACCTCTTTGGCTGATTCTACTGGTACGCCATTTTTGTTGGCTCCAGCAATGAAATTGCGCTCCTGCCTCTTCATTACCTCAGGTATCTTTTTCCCCATAGCTTTACGAAGGATGTCAGCTTGCCCTAATGAATAGCCGGCCAGAGCCTGAGCGATGAACAGTACCTGTTCTTGATAGACAATAACCCCGTAGGTTTCCTCCAGAATTCGCTCCAAGGCAGCGTGGGGATAATGAACAGGGACAGCACCTTGCTTGGCTCTTATGAAAGTGGGAATTTGTTCCATTGGTCCTGGGCGATAAAGCGCTATCATGGCGGCGATGTCGCCGAAATTAGTGGGCTCAAGTTCTTTTATGTAGCGGCGCATGCCAGAGCTTTCCAGTTGGAAAATGCCCTTGGTTTCTCCTGAGGCAAGTAGTCCAAAGGTCTTGGGATCGTCGAGGGGGATACGCTGCAGATCTAGGGAGATTCCACGGTTCTGCTGGATGATTTTGGTGGCTTTGTCCAAAATCGTCAGGTTGGAGAGGCCGAGGAAATCCATCTTTAGTAGTCCCAGGCGGGCGATATTCTCCATGTGGAACTGGGTCATAACGGCGTGTCCGTTTCCTTTGCCTACTGTCTGAAGTGGCACATATTCGGTTAATGGGTCGCGTGATATGACAACGCCAGCAGCGTGGGTGCTGGCATGGCGGATACCCCCTTCTAGTTTCTTGGATGAATCAATTAAGTTATGCACCGCTTCGTCCTGACAGTATGTGTCGTAGAGCTCTCTGCTCCCCTCCAATGCTTTGTCCAAAGTTATGGTTAGCTCAAAAGGAATAAGTCGAGCTATTCGGTCGACTTGACCGTAGGGCATACCCAACGCTCGCCCGGTGTCTCTTAGTGCCGCTCTAGCCCCCAAAGTGCCAAATGTGATGATTTGAGCCACATGCTCGCTTCCATATTTCTGGTTGACATAAGCTAGGACTTCATCACGGCGGTCATCCTGAAAATCGAGATCGATGTCTGGCATTTCCCGACGCTCCACATTGAGGAAGCGCTCAAAAACAAGCCCGTAAGCCAAGGGATTGATATCGGTGATACCTAGGCAGTAAAGAGCCAAGCTGGCGGCAGCGCTCCCTCGCACGCCAAAGTAGATACCCTGTTTTCTGGCAAATGAAGCAATATCCCAAACGACGAGAAAGTAATCGGCGAATTTCGTTTTTCGGATAACATCAAGCTCAGTGCTGAGGCGCTGCTTTACTTCCGAGCTTGGCTCTGAATAGCGCTTTTCTAACCCCTCCCAACAAAGCCCAGCCAGGAAATCGTTGGCTGTTTTCGCGTGAGGCAATGTCAGCCGCGGCAAATGAAGTTTCCTAAAATCCAGTTCCACTTGGCACATTTCGGCTACATGCTGAGTATTCTCTATGGCGTGTGGAAGGTCGCCGAAGAGCTGTTCCATCTCTTCAGGGCTCTTAAGATAGAAGAAATCGCCTGCCATCTTCAGTCTTTTTTCGTCGTATATGGAAGTATTAGTCTGTATGCACAGCAGCAGTTCGTGAGTGGGCGCGTCTTCCCTATAAACGTAATGAACATCGCTGGTGGCTACAACTGGTATGTCAAGCTTGGTGGACAAAGAAAGAAGCTCATGGTTAATTTGCTCAAGCTCAGGAATGGGATGCCTCTGGATCTCTAGATAGTAGTCATCGAAGACTTCCCTATACCACGAGGCTGCCAGAGCAGCTTTGTCACTCTGGCCTTCTTGGATAAGTCGGGGCACCTCTCCATGAGCGCAGCCGGAAAGGGCAATAAGCCCATCACGATGAAGGGTTAGAAGCTCCTTATCTACTCTAGGCTTGTAGTAGAATCCTTCGAGATGGCTTTTAGTAACTAATTGAATCAAATTGTGGTATCCTTTTTCATTCTTAGCCAGTAGAGTAAGATGATAGGGATTCTTATGGGCGGGACCTCGAGTATGGCGGTCAGTTTGAGCTACGTAAATTTCGCAGCCGATGATTGGCTTGATCCCCGCCTCCTTAGCCGCCACGTAGAAATCGATAACACCATACATTGCGCCGTGGTCGGTAATGGCGAGGCTATCCATGCCCAATTCTTTTGCCCTGGCAATAAGCTGGGGAATGCGGCACATGCCGTCAAGGAGGCTGTATTCGGTGTGGACATGGAGGTGAGTGAATTCCCGCGGCATTGCTTAGAAATTATAGCATGGCATCTCCAGCACTGCCTTTTAGCAGCCTAGAAAATCGGTGGGACGAAAGTTGAAAATCCTAAAAGTCGCTGCCTGTTCCCTATTCATAATTTGTTTTCCTCTTTTGCTTCTTACCAGCACCATCCGCTGCGCAGCTAGTAGCATTCATATTTATGAATATGCTTTCGACAAGTATGGGATAAGCGAAATTACGAAAATAGAGAGGGCACAGCTAAGCGAGATAGCAAGAAGGCTTACTGATTACTTCAATTCCAGAGTAGAAACGCCACAAATGAACGTGGCTAATCAATATGGGGAGGAATTTGAACTGTTTCACGACTATGAGCTTATCCATCTTAGGGATGTAAAGAGCTTGTTTCAGCTTGACTATCGAGTTCAGGCGGCGAGCCTCGGGTACATCGTTATCTTTAGCTTGCTCTTTTTGCTATGGAGGAAGGGTCGCTGGCAGAATCTAGCCAAACAAATAACTTGGGGATGTGCTCTTACTCTGGCTCTTATAGCTATGCTAGGCATTGCCTCGATCTTCAACTTTGAACAGCTATTTGTCCAGTTCCACCTCATCAGCTTCAGCAATCCGTATTGGATGCTTGACCCAAGCAAAGACTACCTTATTATGTTGTTCCCCGGGAGCTTCTGGCAGGATATTGCCTTTCTTGGAGGTGGAGCCATAGCTGTGGAGGCATTGCTTTTGGGTGGCGTCGCCTGGGCAGTTCCTTTTATTCACAGAAGGTATCATTGATTTAGCGTAGCCTCGCTGCTATAATTCTCAAGATGGCCACGGATAAGGAAAAGGCGGTAGAGCTAGCCATTCAACAGATTGAAAAACAATTTGGCAAGGGCTCAATCATGAAGTTGGGCGAATCTCATACCGAAGTGGCTGAAGCTGCTATTTCTACTGGCTCGTTAAGTCTGGATTTGGCTTTGGGGATAGGTGGCATACCTCGAGGGCGGGTGACTGAGATCTTTGGCTCCGAGTCTTCGGGCAAAACCACGCTTGGCCAGCATATAATTGCTGAGGCTCAGAAGGCTGGTGGCATTACTGCATATATAGATGTTGAACACGCTTTAGACCCTGCATATGCGGCTAACTGCGGTGTTCGGGTTGATGACTTGCTTATTTCCCAGCCAGATACTGGGGAGGAAGCTCTGGAGATCACTGAGACCTTGGTAAGAAGCGGCGCCCTAGATGTAATAATAATTGATAGTGTAGCGGCATTGGTGACCAAAGCGGAGATAGAAGGGGAGATGGGCGATGCTCATGTTGGCTTGCAGGCACGGCTGATGTCTCAAGCGCTGAGGAAATTGGT
>CAYVSN010000046.1:0-7555 GCA_964453875.1 uncultured Dehalococcoidales bacterium | reverse complement strand
TCTGGTCCGGGATAAATAAGTCCAGCGGTTGGATTTCCTCCTTGAGGCTGCCCACAGCGCTGACTGAGATGATCCTTTCCACTCCCAGCGATTTTAAGGCATAGATATTAGCTTTCGCTGGCAGCTCGCTGGGGCTGACGCGGTGCCCCCTACCATGTCTGGCGAGAAAAGCAACTCTTACCCCTTCAAGATTACCCAAGATGATAGGATCGGTGGGCTCGCCAAAAGGGGTTGCTACCTTCACCTCCTCTACCTCAACCATCCCCTCCATCTCATAGAGCCCGCTCCCGCCGATGACTCCTATTTGTGCTTTGGACATCAAAGTCCCTCCCAATTACCTGTTTCTACTATTATATTACAATTATATTACAAATCTACCCAGGAAATGGCTGATTTGCTTGTTTTGACTGTTTTGGAGCAGAACCCTTTGGCCACATTGGCACGATTTCTTTGCGAGTAGCAAAGCCCTTACTCCCGGTTGCATTAGCGTTGCTTCCGCCTCTAATGCCTATCGCTGCATGGGACAATGTTGTAAAATGACGGGAATCTGATTTTGCATCGCTTTTCCCGTGAAAGCTATGGACAAGGTTAGCAAGCAGGAGGTCTAGAACTGTGGAGAATGAGCGCGCTATGGTATTTGTAGATGGGGGCAATCTCTACGCTGGTGTGAAGTTCGGCCTGCATTTACAGAAATCTATAGACATAGATAGCTTAATCAAGAAGCTAACTTCAGGGCGCCGCTTAGTGCGAGCTTATTACTACACTACCCCGAGTCCCCATCCCAACTCCACACAGGGCAAGGCACACCAGCGATTTCTCGACAAGTTGGGCTGGATTGAAAACCTCCAGCTTCGGCGTGGAAGAGTTGTACCAAGGCAACATACAATTGAATGCCCCAAGTGCAGAAAAACATTCGAGTACAATGTCTATACGCAGAAAGGTGTGGATACACGGATTGCAGTGGACATGGTTACGTTGGCAGTAAGAGACGCCTATGATACTGCCATTCTGGTTTCTGGAGATAGCGACCTGGCGGAAGCTGTCAATTATATTCGTGAGCAGACGAACAAGAAGGTGGAGAGTGCCTGTGTCCCGGGGAAAAGCTGGGCAAAGACACTGAGGGAAGCGGCGGACAAACGGATTCCCTTGACACGCGAGTATCTTATGGACTGCCTGTATGAAGCACCTTTAGAAGAGCAAGCCCCACTTTGACATGGGGCTTGCCAATTCAGTTTCCCTTATTGACGGCACAATAAGGGAAATTTAGTAACTCCTGCTGTCGGAACAACAGGAGTTATCCACTACAAGTATAAATGTAGCACAAACGCTGACTTTGTCAAGCTCCATCCGCGGTAAAACTGTCGATTTCAGCGTTGCTCTTTACCACACGCAGTTACACTTAATCTTTCTGTAATCCATGCCTAGTCTCGCCCAGGAAGAGTATATCGCTGAGTTCTCACCCAACTCTCCAATTTTTCAACAGTGCTTAGATTACCTCCCAGTTCATCTAGTTTTTCTAGCAAGGCGAGAGCCAAGCGGCGAACCAAGATTCCGAATTCATCAATGTCAGTTAATGGAACGTCTCTTTTGTCACCGTGCACTATCTTACTTCGCATCCGATAGTATTTGCGGATGTCCTTATCTATCTTTCTTCTCTCTTTGAGGTCTTTTCCTGCAATGAAGGCTCCTCGCTCAGCTAGCATAGCTGTAATGCCCCGAACCTTCAAGTCCTCAGCCTTCGGTTCGCTACCAATCAGCGTTTCTAGGGCGAAGCTAATCTTGGCAAATCTGGCACGATTTGTATCCGGTTTTGTTGCTTCGCCTAACCAGTGTATGCCGTCAAGTAATTTGTTTTCCATGTCGCTACGGGCCCCTTCGGTTTTCCGAATGAGAGTGTTGATCAGTTCGCATGGAGGCGGTTCTAATTTTGGCATGAGTTCCTTTGACATAAGTTTTCTGAGTTCAGGTTGCTCGTAGCCAAGGGCACCCCCCATCTGGGTAGCGAAACGCCTCTGGTCTACCCTTATCGGGGTAGATGTAGAAAAGGCAATCTCTCCGATCACACCAATTCTACAAGTGTCAGTGTGAGGTGCAAAGGGGAAGCAAAGTATCCTTAAAACATCAAGGGCCAGGTTTACCTGAGCTCTCGCATACGAGAGAGCCTTCTCCAAATCACCGGGAGCATTGACACGAGCAAACACGTGGATGGCTGCTATCTTCTTGATCCTAGCTTCATAGTATTTCTCCCATCGCTCAATGTCTTGCTGTGTCATTGGCACGAAGGTAACATAGCCTAGGTTAGCCGGCTCTCCTTCAAGCCAGAGGTTCACTATCGGAAAGTCTATATCTTGCCAAGCCTCAAATTCCACCAGTCTATTTAGATGATTCCTTGCCTGATTCATCAGTTCCTGTTCGCTAAGTTGTCCTGAACGAATTGTCTGCTGTTCAAGGAATTCATATGTAAGTTTCCGCTCTACCTCAAACTTCGAAAGCATGTCTGGGTTCAGCTTAAGCACGCCTTCAACCACTCTATTAAATAACTCGTGCCCGCTCTGATAATCAGGATAGGCCGTATAAACCGTGTGTGGTGCCTCTTTCGCCCACCACCGATAATCACTGGCAGGTCCGCCTTTGCTGAACATCCCCACCAACTCAACGAGCTTTTGCGCAAGGCTGTCTATTGTTGATTGACTTGCTTTTTGCTTTCTACTCAAGGGAGTTTCCTTCACCCACTATCCTTCTCTCGTCTTCGGTTAACCCGTAAAGGTCATAAACGCGATTGTCTATCTCGCTATCGGTGCGGTTTATCTCCGTGAGCACTTCATCACGCTCATTGCAAGGGGTGTTGCGCATAGGAGCCAAACACTCAAGACATTTAGAAGACCATTCGTGCCAGAACCTGGCGAATGGTGCAAGCCTTTGGAGCTTTATTCTCTCGCTTCGTCACCCTTCTTCCTGACAGGTCGCTTTGCTGGCACTTGCAAGGTGTAGTCTATTTTAGATGCGAAGGTGGACATCAACCTCTCTCCTTGTGTGTCGCAATCAGGGCAGGAAGCGGGCTTATCGATGTCAGCTATCGGTCGCCTGACCTCAAATTCCTTCTGGCACTTCCGACACCAGTACTCATACGTGGGCATTCTGTTACGTCCTGACGAGACTTTCTCAGGTGGCTATCTTTGTTAGTCCATCTAGATAGGGCTCTCTTATTACACCTTTGTCCGTGATTATGGCGCATATGTAGTTGTGAGGCGTTACATCAAAGGCAGGGTTGGCTGCATTTGTTCCTTCTGGGGCGATGTGTATCCCCTGAATGTGAGTTATCTCTGCGGGGTCTCGCTGCTCGATAGGGATTTCTGCACCAGAACGCAGGGAAAGGTCAACAGTGCTGGTAGGAGCAGCGATGTAGAAGGGGATGTTATTCTCATTGGCCAGAACAGCAAGCGTATAGGTACCAATTTTGTTGGCAACATCGCCATTGGCGGCAATCCTGTCGGCGCCAACGATAACGCAGTCGATCTTGCCCTGGTTCATGAAATAGCCAGCCATGGAATCGGTGATCAGGGTAACAGGGATTCCCTCTTGCTCCAATTCCCAGGCGGTAATCCTGGAGCCTTGTAGAAGTGGGCGAGTTTCGTCGGCGAACACGCTTATTCTCTTTCCCTGCTCCTTAGCAGCTTTGATTATGCCCAGGGCGGTGCCATAGCTGCCGGTGGCTAAAGCGCCGGTGTTACAGTGAGTGAGGATGGTGAAGCCGTCTTTGATGAGTCCAGCTCCCAGTTGGCTGAGACGTCTGGTTGCCTCTATTTCTTCCTGGTGGATTTCTTTTGCCTCGCTGGCAAGCGCCCCTTTTATTTCAGGAACATTGTTGCATATGGCTGCCTTTCTCATCCTGCTAATAGCTCGGAAAAGGTTGACCGCGGTAGGCCTGGTAGAAACAAGAGTCTGCATGAGCTGGTCTAATTGGCTGAGGAATTCATCCTTGTTCTCCCCTGTTATGCTCTGCGCTCCCAGAGCTATGCCGTAGGCGGCGGCAATGCCGATAGCAGGCGCCCCTCGGACCTTCATTTCCTTGATGGCCAAAGCCACATCCTGATAACTAACTAAGTCAATGAAGCTTTCCTCATGGGGAAGCTTGGTTTGGTCAAGTATTCTTAACTTATCATCAAGCCACTCTATTGCTTTCGGCCTCATTTGCACCATCGGGTTTTGATAGTATAATCAAAAGCATGGAACTAGGGGAAGCAATTGAGCAGATAGAGTCTTGCACCGAATGTGATGTTTGTCTGGATGTTTGCCACACCTACGAAGTAACGCAGAACAGGGCGTTCTCGCCCATAGGAAGGCTTGAGGTGGCCAAGAAGGTATTTCAAGCAGATGATATTACATCTGATATGGTAGACGGCGTCTTTAGTTGCATGAGTTGCCAGCGGTGCAATCTGGACTGTCCTCAGGAGATAGATATTTCGGGGATAGTGCACAAAGCCCGCGGTGAGCTGTTGAGAAAGGGGGCAGGGCCTGTAGAGACGATAAATCGCGTTATAGAACAAATGCAAGATTTGGGGAACATGGTCAACGGAGATCCGGCCAAGAGGTGGGAATGGTTACCGGAGGAATTCCCTGAGGGGGAATCGGACACACTGCTTTATGTGGGTTGTCTTCCTTGCTATCTAGTCCCTCAGGTCGCCATATCATCATACTTGCTGCTCAAGAGACTAGGCGTGGACTTCATGATGTTAAGGGACGAGGGCTGCTGTGGGAGTTATCTCTATCATATGGGGAGGGGGGATATAGCTGGGGAGAAGTTCGAGGAAAACAGCGAGAGGTTCAAGCGCTTGGGTATTAAGAAGGTAATCACTACTTGCCCCGGTTGCCAGCTTAGTCTTGGCCCTGACCGAGAGGCACAGGCGAACGGTTTTGAGGTCTTACATCTGGTCCAGATATTGCCTGATTTGTTGAGAAGAAGAGACGAGTGCCAAAAGACGAAGCTCGCTCACAACTTGCAGGCTACTAGTCAAGATCCTTGCGAGCTGGGTAGAGCGGGAAGGGGGATCTACGAGGAACCTAGGGAGATACTGAATCTTTGTGGGGTGGAACTGGTGGAGATGGATGAAGATAAGCAACGCGCCGCTTGCTGTGGAGGAATTCTCGCAGTAGCATTCAAAGATATCTGTACAGAGGTAGGCGCCAGATTTCTGGAGAAGGTGAAAGCGGACAACATAATCACCGCCTGCCCCTCCTGCCTCCTGCGTTTAAACTACGCTTCAAGGAAGCGGGGAAAAGGTAAGACGGCGATGTACGTGAGCGAAGTTGTTTTGGATTTCCTAAACCGGTCTCAAATGAACTAGCCCGATTCGCATTGGAAGAGCGGGGGCGATCGGGCAAATAAGCCGATTATCGTTTTGATGGCCAAGTGCCTATGGCTGTTGTAAAATATGCTGAGGAAAGAAGAAGGAAGGGGGCAAAATGAAGGTTTGCATAGTTGGTGGTGGTGGCGGTGCCAGCAATGCGGGGGATGTGATCCGCCTTTTGGATACGCAGGCCCAGATTGACATATTCACCAATAGGGATGAAATAGGAAACCAGCCTTGTGAAATCCCGTTTGTGCTCCGGGGCGACCTCCCCTCCTGGGATGACACCTTTGTGTTCAGGGAGAAATACTATGGCCAAAGGGACATAAACGTCCATCTTAACACAGAGGTGACTGAGATCGTCAGGGAGGAAAAGCGTTTGGTAGCCGGGGGGCAAAGCTATGACTACGACAAAGCAATTCTGGACCTGGGCGCTATCCCCATTATCCCTCCTATTCCGGGAGTAGATGGCCAAAATGAGTTTGTCCTGGCCACTGGTCTGCGGACTGCCAAGGTCTTTGAGCAGGCCATTCCCAAACATTCCCATGCGGCCATAGTCGGCGTGGGGCAAATCGCTGTGGAAGTCGCTGCCGTCCTAAAGGCGAGGGAATATGACAAGATTTGTCTTCTGGGTAGATCAGACCGGCTCTTTCGAGCATACTTGGACAAGGATATGGCAGAAAGGATCGAACAGAGGGTGAGAGAAAGCGGTGTAGAGCTAATTCTATCAGCGAAGATCAACAGCATAGGAAGCCGCAACGGCAAAAAAATCGTATCTCTTGCGGATCGCGAGCTGGAGGTGGACTTTGTCTTCTTCGGTACGGGTTCGAAGCCCAATGTAGAGCTTGCTAGAAGAGCGGGCATCACGATCGGCGAATCAGGTGCTATCGCCGTGAACGAATACCTCCAAACCAGCGACCCGGATATCTACGCTATCGGGGATTGTATGGAGAACTGGGATAGAATCATCGGCCGCAAGAGGACTTACCAAACGGCCACTTCCGGGGCTCTGACAGGAAGGATAGCAGCTACAAACCTGGTCCTGGGGAATATCCTTCCTCACCAAGGTACGGTGATGACATTCGTTACCGACGTTTTTGACTACGAGCTGGGCACAGTAGGGTTTACCGAAACCTATGCCCGAGAGCAGGGATTGGATGTTGTCGCCAATATGACAACCACCGCCACGCGACGGCGCTCATTTGCAGGCAAGACTATCCATATCAAGCTCATTGCTGATCGCGAGAGCCAAAGTCTGATCGGTGCCCAACTCATCTCGGAAGAGCTAGTGGCCGGGAAGATTGACAGGCTAGCTCTCGCCATAGCAGAGAAAATCCCGGTTCAAAGGCTGGCCGTGATTGATACTTGTTATTGCCCGCCCGTGGGGTCAGCATACGAGTCAACAGTAATGGCGCTTGACCAACTAATCCCAAAGCTTAGAGATAAGTAGATGTGACATCGGACTCGCCAGGCATTGTAACCTGAGCTGGTCTTGGTCTTGTTCCATGAAGGGGCGCCCGTGAAACAGATAAGCATATCCTGCTGGAACGTCAACGGAATTAGAGCCGCGGAGAAGAAAGGATTTCTGAACTGGCTAGGCCAGCAGTCGCCCGATATGCTTTGCCTACAGGAAACGAAAGCCCAGCCCGGGCAAATCAGTCCCGAGATTGAGGAGCCATCTGGCTATCATGGATACTGGAATTTTCCCGAGAGAAAGGGCTATAGCGGGGTTGTCACCTTTACCAAGGAAAAACCAATCGAAGTTGAAAATGGCTTTGGAATTGAGAAATTCGATGTGGAAGGGAGGGTCATAATTGCCAAATACCGCCAGTTCACCCTGTTCAATGTTTATTTCCCAAATGGGAAGATGAGCGCAGAGCGGCTAAAGTATAAGATGGACTTCTACGATGCCTTTCTCGATTTCATCGACCCCTTAACAGTCAAGGGTGAAAAGCTTGTTGTCTGCGGTGATTTCAACACAGCGCACAAGGAAATAGACCTGGCCAGACCCAAGGAGAACGAGGACGTCTCGGGATTTCTGCCTATGGAGAGGGCTTGGATGGACGAGTTTGTTGCCCATGGCTTTGTTGATACCTTCCGCCATTTTACTAAGGAGCCTGATCACTATACTTGGTGGAGTCCAAGAACAGGAGCGAGGGGAAGAAACATCGGCTGGAGGCTTGATTATATATTTGTGACCGAGAATC
>CAYVSN010000045.1:0-7647 GCA_964453875.1 uncultured Dehalococcoidales bacterium | reverse complement strand
AGCTGTTGCCCTGCTTAAAGGCCTCGATCAATGCGTAATCGCGGAGCAAACAACGACAAATGCCGCCAATTTCTTCACGTTGGATATAGCACTCTAACGAGTCAGTCAAATAAATGCCGCCCATGCTCGCAAAGGAAGAGTTCCGAAGAGCTTTGCCGTAATCAAAGACACCTGTGGTGGCAGGTCTATGGGCTGAGTGCTGTCCTCCCCGTCTAGCTATTGCCTCCTATCCAAGAGCCAGGATGAGCGGGACAAAGTAAGACAAAACCTATGAAGATGACGTTCTAAGACCGCCTAAGCGAGTTTGTTCTCAATGTTGAACGTGCTGAATGCGATAGCGAAAGATACCGGCAGGAGCGGCGATTTCGGCTGTGTCTCCCTCTCTTCTCCCTAATAGAGCTTTGCCTATGGGTGAGGCAACAGAGATTTTACCTTTAAGCGGGTTTGCCTCTCTGGGATCAACTAGAAGATAATTCAACTCTTTACCAGACTGTAGATCCTGAATCACGACGGTGCTACCAATGCTTATGCTAAGGGTACTGTGCCTTTGCTCCATAACCTTCGCCGATTTCAAAGCTGATTGGAGTTCCTGAATCCTTCCCTCCAAGTGGCCTTGATGCTCTCGAGCAGCTTGCAACGGAGCATTCTCCCGAAAATCCTTATCGGCCGC
Organism: uncultured Dehalococcoidales bacterium; assembly: GCA_964453875.1. Lineage (GTDB taxonomy): Bacteria > Chloroflexota > Dehalococcoidia > GIF9 > AB-539-J10 > JADFUX01. The sequence goes on along the minus strand of CAYVSN010000045.1, from coordinate 6,977 downwards.
CGCTTTCTGTACCTCCTCAATAACTTCCGCACGCTCCCTTGCAAGTGAAGCCAGCTCTGCTTCCAACTTGGCACGGCCCTCAGCAGTCAGTAGAGTCGGAGTCCGAGAAGCTAGCCCCGATGCTAACGAGCTCTTCGATGGTGCTTTTTTTGGCCGAAGGTGCACAGCAAGGTTGGCTTTGGTCAATCTCCTTTTCCAGGCATAATTGAGGAAAGCTCTAACTGGCTCCAGCTTCTTTGTTGCTTCCGTGCCCGCAGAAGTAATCTGCTCAGCATAGCTGGCTACGTTGGGAGCACTAAGTTCAGTAACCAACCGGTTCCGGCCATACCAATGGGCAAAACTGTACACTTCTTGTTGCGCCTTATCCCTAGCTTCAGAAGGTAAAGTGGTTAAGAAATTTGCAGCTAGTTCGCCGAGGCTAGGGTGATAGTCTCCCAAGGGAGACTCTTCCTGTGCTTTCACTATGTTGGTAATATGATAGAATGAAAGACCAGCGGGGTCAACCACACGGCACAGCATAGCCAATAAACTTATAGGCCAGTTTAGCCAGCGTGAAAGCGCAAGAAATCGGTCCCTCTCTAGGGCAGAATTCCACCAAGTCAAAACCAACTACATGTTTATGGTGGGCTACCGACTTCAGTATATCCAACACTTGTTGCCACTGCATACCGCCGGGCTCAGGAGTGCCTACTGCCGGCATGATTGAAGGGTCAAAAACGTCCACGTCTATAGTCACATATACATCTTCCGAAAGCGAAGCTAATATACGTTTCACAAGGTCTTTGTCCTCAGCCACGGTTGACATATAGAAGGGCGTCGCCTTGTTCCTATTTAGGAATTCCTTTTCTTCCCTGCAGAGGCTGCGTATCCCAACCTGTGCAATAGGGCAGAGCTCAGATACGCGGCGCATAACACAAGCCTGCCCGAATTTAGTCCCCAAATACTCATCACGAAGGTCAGCGTGGGCATCAAATTGCAGTACAGAAAGCTGAGGAAATACCTCTTTCAAAGCTCGCACCGCGGCGAAGGATAGGGAATGCTCCCCGCCTAACACAACTACCAATTTCCCCTCCAGCACCAATTCCTTAGTTACTTCATACACTCTCTGAATCATACTCTCGGGCCCGCTCATCAGCAGCTCCACCTCAGGCAAGGTGTGAATACCGACTTTGTAGGTCTCTCGATCCAATTCCAAATCATACATTTCCAAATAACGCGAGGCATCAATGATAGCCTGTGGACCATCGCGTGCCCCACTTCGCCATTCTGTGGTGCTATCATACGGCACAGGCAGGATTACCACTTTGGCTGTGTCAAAATCAGAATATGGCGGTGGCACGCCAGCAAAAATACTGCGTGGCAAGAATGAGTTCTTCTTCACTAGCGGCGCTGAGGGAATTCAGGAGCCAGGAGCCATAGTAGGCTTTGCTGCCCATTCCCTATCAATAATTCGGGTTCTCGACCGGATCAACTGAAACTTATTTTGGCAATCCTTGATTGATTTCTGCGCATCGAAATCTTTGCAGGAAAAAAAATCTATATTGATATAGCATGGCTCAACGAAGGTATGAACGCTAATATGACTCTCAGCAATGAAAACGAAGCCTGATATCCCCCAATCCTCCAGCTTGTTCCCTATGTATCTAAGGACAAAGGGTTGAGAAATTCTGGTCATACCAATTTTAGAAGGATAGCTTTCTAGCCAACTACGCAAGAAGTCCTCATCTTGAAGGATTTCCCGATTGGCAGAGTAGCCATCTATGATCAAATGCATCAAGCCTCCTCAAGCAGTGTTCTTCGCAATTCAAAAAGAGCGGCATTGACTGCTCGCTGCTTTATTCTCAGTCGGTCTCCCAAGTAGCTACGGGTGATGCTCCTCTTGAACCTGGTGGAATCCAAGCCAATAAAAATGTTGCCGCCTTCTCCAGCAATACCGATGCCGACATCAGCCCCCAGTTTGTGTCTCGCCACCTCTGCCATGGCCTCAGCCAGTTGGCTCCCTGTGAGCTGGGAATCGAGGCCAAAAGCGGTCCTGGCTTCCTCACTACAGGCTACTAATCCTCCCGTGAAATAGCTGGGGCTTTCCGGGCTGCTGGCGATAGTGTCGCTCAAAAGTCCATCAGTGCATGATTCCATCACGGCTAGACTGAGCTCTTTAGCTTTAAGCAGAGCTCCAACGGTAGACCCCAAGGTATCGCTATCCACCCCCCATATGTGGTCAGCCAATATTCTCCTGATGTCGGCTTCCCGTTGGGCAATCATTTGCTGTGCTTCTGCCCTCTCGCTTGCCTTGGCTGCAATGCGCAAATAGATTCCATCAGGTCTAACATAGGTAGCTAGGGTTGGGTTGGATAAGTGCAATAAGGGGGCCACTAATTCATCCACTTTGGCTTCAGCTAATCCAAAGACCTTAATGGTCCGAGAAAGAATAAGCGCGCCAGTCCGCTTTTGCGTCAGGGCAGGCAAGACGCTATTGGTCCACATAGACTGCATCTCCTCGGGTGGCCCTGGCATAGCCACAATAATGTGACCATCCTTCTCGATCCACCAGCCGGGAGCAGTGCCTCGAGGATTGCGAATTACCTGCACCGAAGGAATAACCATTGCCTGCCTTACATTGCTGGCCGGTATCTCCAGATGATGCTGGATAAACAAGTCCTGCAGTTCTCGCCACAAAGCAGGATCAACTTTCAGCTCCTCGCTTAGTAGTTCGGCAATGGCCTCTCGAGTGATGTCATCCTGGGTGGGACCTAACCCCCCTATAGTAATGATTATGTCTGCTCTCTCCCACGCCTGCCTCAAAGCCTCAAGCAACCTTGCTCGATTATCACCCACCACGGAGACGAAATAAAGGTCGATTCCCAATGAAGGCAGTTGGCCAGCTATAAAGGAGGAATTAGTATCGATTATCTCGCCAAGTAGGATCTCTGTGCCGGTGGGGATTATCTCCGCCTTCACTCGACTTCTTCAACACCTGACTTGCTGAGAGTCCAGGTATGTCTCTATCAATTCCATAGCGCAGAATTCACCGCACATACTGCACGCCCTTCCGGCGCTGGCATGCTTGGCATGAACTCCTCGTGCTCGCTCTGAATCGAGGGATAATGCAGCCTGAGTCTCCCAATCAAACCTATTCCGGGCTCTGGACATCTTGTCATCCCACTCCCGAGCTCCCTTTATGCCTTTAACAATATCACCAGCATGAGCAGCAATGCGAGAGGCGATTACTCCCTCCTTCACATCCTCAGTGTCGGGAAGACCAAGATGTTCTGTGGGGGTAACGTAACACAGGAAGTCGGTACCGGCGGCAGCAGCAATAGCACCTCCAATGGCACCAACAATATGGTCGTAGCCTGCACCTATATCGGTTACCAAAGGGCCCAGAACGTAGAATGGAGCCCCACGGCAAATGCTCTTCTCCATCTGGACGTTGCTGACCACCTGATCCAGCGGCAGGTGGCCGGGACCTTCGATCATAACCTGAACACCGGCCTCACGAGCTCTCTTTGTTAACTCACCAAGGGTGATTAGCTCTTCAAATTGAGCTCGATCGCTGGCATCGGCCAAGCTTCCAGGTCGTAAACCATCACCCAAGCTCAGAGTCACATCATATTTGCGGGCTATATCCAACAAGTCGTCGTAGTATTCGTAGAGGGGGTTCTCCTCACCAGTGTGCAATATCCGTCCAGCGAGAAACGCGCCGCCGCGAGATACAATGTTAGTCACCCTGCCTTGACGTCTTAGTCGCTCAACGGCTGCCTTAGTCACGCCACAATGGACAGTTATGAAATCAACACCATCCCTAGCATGCTCCTCAATCACATCTAGGATGTCACCAATGGTCATGTTTACTATGGCTCCATGCTTTTTGATAGCCTCAAGCCCCACCTGGTAAATAGGCACAGTCCCTACCGGCAAGGGGCTGGAGGCAACGATAGCTCGCCGAATCGCCGAAATATCGCCTCCGGTGCTTAGGTCCATAACTGTATCAGAGCCAAAGTCAATAGCTGCTTGTAGCTTCTCAAGTTCTGTGTTCACATCACCGAAGTCCGAAGAAGTCCCTATATTAGCGTTGACCTTCGTTCTTAATCCCTTGCCTATGCCAAGAGGAACCAAATTACCATGGTTGATGTTAGCTGGGATCACAATTGTGCCTTCAGCTACGCCCTGCTGAACAAAAGTCGCATCCACCGACTCCTGCTCAGCCACATACTTCATCTGCTCCGATATGACGCCACTTCGAGCCAGTTCCAATTGAGTCATTTCTACCCCCTCTACAAAAATCATCCCCCTAGTTCCAGACTAAGGAAGAATTTTCATTGTTATGTTCTAGTTTAGCGTAAGATGAATATTAACGCAAACCTACTGCCAAGTTCAGTTGTGTGGCACTTCTCTGTGCCACTTCGAGCCCTTGGCTTTTTCATGTAATCATTGCGACTGAAGCGAAGCAATCTCATAACGCTCAGGGTAGACTCCGCGAAGAATTTAGTATCCAGAGTTGTTAACCCCTGTATATCCCATCCCAGAACATTAACTCGTACGCCTGAATGAATCTTGCTGCTCTTCTCGCCGGTTTCTCTTCCACTGGAAGATAACAGTCCACTATTTGTAGCGCTTCGGCTTCCATCGCCTCTGTCGGCGCTGAGAATAGATCCAGGAAAGACGTCTCGTTAATTTGGTGTTTTTCTCTAAGTGCCTGGGAGAGCCTGCCGCAGTTTGAACCCCATACAGGTAGATTGGCTACCAGTGCCATGGCCTGCACTCCAGGTGAGGCAAACTGAGCTAGTGTAGACAGATAATGAGTGTAGGCTACAGCCTCAGGTATGGGAGCATAGTCCTCCAACTCCTGTGAAGTGAGACCTAGGGCTTCGGTCATTTTCAACAAATGGCTTAATCCTTCAAGATCGCCCTTCACCATCTTTTCAAAGAATCTAAGCTCTTCCAAGTTTGTGGATCTGGACAACATTAGTGCTAGACTTCTGGTGTCGAAGCTAACAATGTAGTATTGATTAGCTGCAAAAGCTTTGATTTTATCCAGGGGCAACACACCTTCTTCGGCATCAACGATGTAGGGGTGGTTGGCTATTTTTTGGTTTAAAGGTGCTAGCCCGGATCTGATTTCTTTGAGGAGAAGTCCTCCCTGCATGTCGTGTGGTAGTATAACGCTTTGGAATTGCAGTATCAAGCTTGGGGATGGCGAGTTCTCAGTGGAATAGGCCACTCCTCCATGTTGTAGGCCATACTCCAATACAGATATTCATATTTGCTCGCTGTGATGAATACTTCATTGAGTTTTTCATACTCTACATTGGCACTGTCTAAGAGCCCTTTCATCCTGTCAATGAGATCAAGATAAGGTTCCGTGAAATATACGGAAGCCCACTCAAGATAAAGATCGTTTTGGTTCTCCTTGAGTTTGTCCCTATGGAATTCGGCTATTTCAGCATAGCTCCAAAAGCAGGGCAAAGTAGCAGCCAAGCCCTCCCAAAATGTTTTTAGTGAACTCGTTGCTAGCAGGAAGCTCGAGTAGGATATGTTTGTCGGCGTAGGCTCAATCCCCATGGCGTCCTCTATAGTGTAACCTAACCTTTTCAAGAACTCTCCATAACTTTGGAATTCTGTCGTCGCTTCAAGATGTGCTACCTCAATCATTTCCCTCATGGCCTCAACGGACTCGGCTTTTGATGATAATATGCTGAGGTTTTTCATGTCGGTAGCAAGGTAGTTGTAATCCTGAAGAACATAGAACTTGAATTTTTCCAAAGGCAAAGTACCTTCGTAGAGTTCCACAACGAACGGATGCTTGAATATTTCCTTCCATATAGAGTCCGCATCTGCTCTCAGTCTGTCTGAGATTTCCCTATTTTTCATAATAGACCTCCTTCATACTTTGTCTTTTTTGAAAGGCGGGGCCGTAATTTCATATGAGGTTCTCAGCACATACGAAGTTTCGGACGTAGCCGAAATTTAGGCGAACGCAGTGAGAGCCGCATATGCTGTGTTAGGCGATGTTTCGGGGGAATAGTAATTCACTGCTATTTCCCCTGCACTTTCACAAGACGTTTACCTATAAGATTTAGTTTGAATCTTCTGACCGCTTCTGGAGTTATTATTTCGCCTTTTGGACTCTCAAAATACAAAGCATCGAAAGGGCATTGAACTAGGCAAGCACCACACTGCACACATTGCTCTGCCCTTGGTATTGTGGCAATATGCTGATTCCTATCTACCTCATAGCAATTCCTTGGACAAACCTGCTCGCAGAAACCAGCACCTTTGCATTTTTCTTCCTCAAGAATGACTTTGAGAAACCTGTCTTCATGCAGGCCACTCTTATAAACGGGGGTACTACCCATCAAATCACTACTTATCAGAAGGAGAACGACAAATGAAATAAAGCCCCAACGCAAAATGAATCCCCACGTAAAAGCGTCTACGGAGATGCTCCACACAACAAGGCAAAAGAGAAAAATTACCCAAAGAATCATCGGAATCCGGCTGAAATCAAAGATAACGGTGTATTTACTGAAACTTGTCCCTTTCTTCTTTGGATTAAGCCATCTAGAATAGATAGGGAAAGAAACAAAAATCAAAAATGACAAGCTCCAGATAAGAACATTTAGAGGCAAGAGCATCTCACGCCAAAAGGGGATGATTATGATGGATGCGATAATTGAGAACGGGAATGCCCACATGGCAGCCATCTCAATTCGTTGCACTAACAGGAATTTGACTTTGCGCATTTCTGGAGTTTTCTTGAACTTGTTTTCAATGAAAGGAGGAATATCTTTTCCATAAACCGGCCCCCAGACAAGCTTCCATCCCGTCTTTTTATGGATGACTGTCGATTCAATACCTGTGGCAGCAAGCTGAGGGAGTATCACAGTTCTGTGATCCACAAGTTCTTCGATCCCACTGGTATTTAGAACAGAAATAACATTATGATTTGTAAGATGTCCACCTGTAGAACCACACCA
>CAYVSN010000044.1:0-7740 GCA_964453875.1 uncultured Dehalococcoidales bacterium | reverse complement strand
AATTCCTCAAAGATTTTCAATTCATTCGGGTTATCCACGGCTTTCACATACTCGGAGATGAGCGATGCGCTCAGCTCATATCTGGCAGGAGGAAACTCATAACCAGGGACTAATTCCTCATAGCTTGTAACCATTATGTTAGCTGCTCCTGTGTTCCGTCTGATAGATTCTACGGCTAAAACAGCATCCAAGGAAATGCATCGGCTTACTATGCTTTTACCACCTGTGACCAGGTTTGTCAATAGCTAGTGCACGTTATGACCCCGCGATTGAGATGCTTTCAGATTTTCTGGGATAGGTTACCCGATGTAATGGGAGGAAATTGCGCCAGTCCTCGCCCCGCCATATTGAGCATACTTGAAGCTGGTGAAAGTTGCTTTGCCTATCGCTTCCGGCTCTAAAGAGCAAAGCCTCAGCCTCGAATTCTGGATTTTCCCCCGTTCAGTAACGGGGTCTCCTTCTTCTGAAATAATAACCCGCTGCTAGACCTAGAAGCAATCCCCCAAGGTGAGCCTGCCATGCTATACCAGGCATAAAGGAAATCAGAAGAAAAACAATTATCGCTATCCACAGGGGAATAGGGATGGGGATGAAGAACATGTAGACTGGCACCTTTGGGGCTATTATTGCCAGCACCCCGCCAAGGGCGAAAATACCTCCGGAAGCTCCTATCCCCGGAATAAAAGGCGGCCCCATCAAAACATAAAAGATGTTGCCAATTATGCCCCCAAGGAAATACACAATAAGGAATCTCTTCTCTCCTACCAGTCTGAGGACAAAGCTCCCAAGGAAGTACAGACTTATCATGTTGACGATGATATGGAGTATGCTTCCATGAACAAAAAGATTGGTTATTATGGTCCAGGGTTGGGCTAGAAAATAAGCAGGTGTCAAACCAAGGACATAGATAACCTCCGGGCGCATCAACGTGAATATGAAGACCAAAACGTTTGCAATTATCAAGAACCAAACGGCATTCAAGCTAAAGGTTGTGTAGGTTCGCATACTCCCCCCACAAGACTGATTCTGAATCCTTGCCTACTATAGTTTCCCAGTCTTTTGTACCAAAAGCAATACTATTTCGAAGAGCATGATTATTCCTGCTACGCACTGCATTTGAATTGTCATATAATGATACAATAACAACTCATAATGTCTTTAGGAGAACATAATAAGATGAAGGTAAGGAATATTTACCTGGAAAGCGACGGAATCAAGCTTGCCGCCGAGGTTTATACCCCCCGTGCAGACAAAACCTGCCCTGCTTTGTGCATTTGCCACGGAGTCCCTGCTAACACATACAACCCTGCCGATAGAGGTTATGCCGCATTGGCAGAGACATTCTGCGATGCTGGCTTCGTCACGCTAATCTTTAACTTCCGAGGAGCAGGGAAAAGCCAAGGAAACCTCGATATGCGAGGCTGGACCAGGGATTTACAAACCGCCCTGAATTTTCTTTGTGACCTCGACGAAATAGACAGAAAGCGCATTTGCCTCCTTGGTTTTAGCGGTGGTGCAGCGGTCAGCGTCTATATTACAGCGCATGACCCCAGAATCTCTCTATTGCTCGCTTGTGCCTGCCCTGCCCACTTCCGCTTCCTTACAAGCAAGGAAGAAGTCATATCTACTATACGTCATTTCCAAGAAATTGACGTTATCAGAGACAAGGATTTCCCACCCTCAGTTGAAGAGTGGGTCAAGGGCTTTGAAGAAGTCTCAGCAATCGATTGGATTGACAAGGTTTCTCCCCGTCCCTTACTCCTGGTCCATGGTGATGCCGACGAAGTAGTGCCTTTGGAGCACGCTTACAGACTGTACCAAAAAGCCAAGGAGCCCAAAGAGATAGCCATAATCCCTGGCGCTAAGCATAAGCTACGCCTTGAAGAAAAAGCTATGACTACTGTGTTAGATTGGCTTAAGGCTCGATGCTGATATACACGTAACAGCACACCGATAATTGAGAATTTCCCTTTCTTGACCAAGCACGCTGAAGCGGCTCGCCAAGACAGATAACTGACACCCTAGACCCCTGTGCCACCAGAAACAGACCTTCATTCTTTTGTATTGACAATGCCGAAGCCTTGTCCCTGGCATCAGGCCTAGAGCCTCGATGGGCAGACTTAAACGCTCGTGCCTGCAGTTAGAGCGCTCGCCCAAGAGCACAAGGAACTCACGAAACACAGTGCAAAGCCAACCATGGAACGCGCACTAAATTGACTTCAGAGTTGGAAAACACTATAATACCTGGCGAAACCAGCTTTTCATGCGTGAAAGTTGCGGTATCTTTGGAGTCTATGCCCTCGGAGTAGACGTAGCGCGGCTTACGTTTTTTGGCCTCTTTGCTCTTCAGCACCGCGGGCAGGAGAGCGCCGGCATCGCTGTGACCGATGGAAACGGGCTGAAAATGCGCGGCAACATGGGGCTAGTCTCTCAAGTATTTACCGAGAACCACCTTGCTCAACTCAAAGGACATATAGCCGTAGGGCACAGCCGCTATTCCACTGCGGGATCAAGTAAGCGAGCTAACATCCAGCCCATCTTGGTGAAATCGGAGGAATTCACCCTTGCGCTGGCACACAACGGCAATATCCTCAATGCTAAGCGCCTGCACGACGAACTGCATGATAGTGGCTACAGCTTCCACACTTCTACTGATTCCGAAGTTATCGCCAACCTTATCTTAGGTTCCCCCGGTAAAAGCTGCAACGAGAAAATAGAATATGCCATGCGGCGTCTCCAAGGAGCTTATTCTCTAGTGATCATGACTGAAAATGAGCTTATTGGAGTTCGCGACCCTCTAGGAGTCCGTCCCCTCTGTCTAGGAACTATTGATAGTGGTTGGGTGATTGCCTCGGAAAGCTGCGCCTTGGATCACATAGGGGCTGAGTTTTGCAGAGACATTGAGCCGGGAGAAATCGTGGTGATCAATGAGAGCGGACTCAAAACCTTCAGAAGAAAGAGCGATAAGAAAGCATTATGCATATTCGAATATATCTATTTCGCTCGCCCCGACAGCGTTATTCAAGGCAAGCTGCTCTACCAGGCGAGGCAAGCTATGGGTAGACGTCTGGCCCAAGAACACCCTGTTGATGCCGATTTGGTCATGGGTGTTCCCGATTCCGCCACTGCTGCTGGCATTGGCTATTCCACCTCCTCAGGTATCCCCTATTGTGAGGGTTTGCTTAAGAACCGCTACGTAGGGCGCACCTTTATTGAGCCTGACCAAAGGCTGAGAGAGTTGGGCGTTCAATTGAAATTTAACCCCCTGTCGAGGATAATTGCGGGGAAGAAGCTAGTAGTTGTTGACGATAGCATTGTTCGCGGCACTACCACGCCTCACGTAGTCAGGTTGCTACGGAACGCCGGTGCTAAAGAGGTCCACCTCCGTATTTGTGCGCCCCCCATCCGCCATCCGTGCTTCTTAGGTGTAGATATGGCCAGGGAATGGGAACTCATCGCTGCTAGAAAGACCATTCCAGAAACTAGAGACTACCTTGGTGCCGATTCACTTGGTTACCTCAGCCTTGAGGGTCTAATCCAAGCTGTAGATTTACCCAGAGAGATTTTCTGCATGGCTTGTTTTACCGGCGACTATCCCATTCCGGTGCAAATGGCAATGGACAAGTTAGCTTTGGAAACATCGCCTCAAGAGGAGCTTGTTGCAGGCTAGAAGCAAGGAAACCTACACCCTCGCCGGCGTCAATGTTGAAGCAGTCGACAAAATAAAGGAATCCATCGCCAGGCAAGCCCAATCCACCTTTGGCCCTCAAGTCTTGAATTTTGGCTCCTTTGGCAGCATGTTCCAGCTTAAAGGATATGACGAGCCCGTTTTAGTCTCGAGCGTTGACGGAGTAGGCACCAAGGTCAAAATAGCTTCACTCCTGAGCAGGAACGATGCTGTGGGCATCGACATTGTCAATCATTGTGTCAACGACATTCTTTGCTGCGGTGCTAAGCCACTCTTCTTTCTCGACTATATTGCCATGGACCAACTCGTGCCTGCACAAATAGAAGCCATTATTACCGGCATAGTCCGCGCCTGCAAGGAAGTTGCCTGCTCGCTCATCGGTGGCGAAACTGCCGAAATGCCAAGCATTTACTCCCAGGGTAGCTATGACTTAGTCGGCTTCATTGTTGGAGTAGTGGAAAGGAGAGATATCATCGATGGCAGTTCCATAGTACTGGGTGATGTGATTCTCGGATTGCCATCCAGTGGTCTGCATACTAACGGCTACTCCCTGGTGCGGCGAGTTTTTGGAATAGACGACAACCCCTCTTGCCTCAGTGATTTCTATCCCGAACTAGGGAAAACCCTAGGCGACGAATTACTCCAGCATCACCGATGCTACTACCACGAACTCAGACCAGTCCTGCCCTTAATCAAAGGCATAGCCCACATAACTGGCGGTGGACTCATCGGAAATGTACCTCGAATCTTGCCCCAGGATCTTGCGGCCAAGCTTCATAAAGGTTCCTGGGATATTCCTGCGGTCTTCAAGCTTATCCAAAGGAAGGGCAACATTGATGAGGCAGAGATGTATCGAGTGTTCAATATGGGAACAGGCATGGTCATCATCTGCTCAAGCGACGAGCTAGGAAAAATCACCAAAGCTTTGCCCCAAGCTAGAGTCATCGGCGAAATAGTCAAGGCGAAGGGCGAAGAAAGGACAACCGTAAACTGAAGGAGGGCCCATGCGTGCTATTCTAAGTGTTTCGAATAAGACAGGCATAGTTGATTTTGCTCGGGGCTTACAAGAGCTAGGCATCGGGCTTTTTAGTACCGGGGGCACTAAGAAATCACTGGAAGAGTCTGGAGTCAAAGTTCAGAGCATCTCAGAGCTTACCGGCTTCCCTGAAATCCTTGATGGCAGAGTGAAGACCTTGCATCCCGCAGTCCATGGCGGCATTCTGGCAAGACGTGACTTGCCTCAGCACCTAGCGGAGCTAGCCCAAAACCATATTGAGACTATCGACATGGTTGTGATAAATCTCTATCCCTTCGTCGAGACCGTGACAAGAGGCGATGTTACTTTGGATGAGGCGCTGGAGAACATCGATATTGGCGGACCCAGTATGATTCGTTCCGCAGCCAAGAATTTCCCTTCCGTTCTCGTCATAGTCGACCCTAAAGACTATGATCAAATCGTCCCCAAACTGCGTCAGGGTGATGTGGATTTGGAGGAAAGAAAAATGCTAGCCTTCAAAGCCTTCCAGCATGTAGCCATGTATGATACCGCCATCGCCCAATATCTTGGAGAGGAAGCCTTCCCTGAAGAAATGACTGTAGCTTTGAAGAAAGAGTCCAGCCTCCGTTACGGGGAGAATCCTCACCAGCAAGCTGCCTTTTACGTTGAACGGAATGTAAAACAACCACAAAGTGGCCTGGCTTCCCTCACACAACTCAGTGGGCCTGAGATCTCCTTCAATAATTTCTTTGACTTTGATGCCGCCTTAGCTGCCCTGAGCAACTTCACCACTCCTACAGTTGCCATAATGAAGCACGGCAATTCCTGCGGTCTGGCTGGCCATGCCAGCTTGGCTGAAGCCTACTCGAGGGCCTTGGCTGGAGACCCCGTGGCTGCCTTTGGCGGCGTGGTAGCTAGCAACCACATTATCGATTTGGCGACTGCTCAAGAAATAGATAAGACTCACTACGACGCTGTTGTCGCCCCTGATTATGAAAGGGAATCTCTGGACTTGCTGGCACTTAAAAAGGGTTTGCGCCTTGTTAAAGCACCAATGCCCGAACTCAATGAAAACCGCCTCGAGTTTCGCTATGTGGAAGGCGGTTTCCTGCTTCAAACAGCAGACATCCTCACCAATGCAGAGTTTCAGCCTCGCATAGTCACCAAGCGCCAACCTACAGATGCAGAATTGGCAGACCTTGCCTTCGCCTGGAAAGCAGTCAAAGGCATAAAGTCCAACGCCATAGTTATTGCCAAGGACGAGGCATTGCTGGGAATGGGGGCTGGGCAGCCATCCCGTGTGGTAAGCGTCGAGTTAGCTCTGAAAAGGGCTGGAGAGCGGGCTGAAGGGAGTGTTCTTGCCTCCGATGCTTTCTTCCCCTTCCCTGATGGTCCTGAATTGGCCATTCGAGCTGGCGTCACCGCTATTGTCCAGCCGGGCGGCTCCGTGAGAGATGAGGAGATAATCGAGGTAGCTGATAACCACAATGTAGCCATGGCATTCACCGGCATCCGCCATCTCAGGCATTAAGCTATAAGGATCAAGAATACTGTGACAAGCAGGGATAGTATAGAAAGCATTATCGCCCTTAAGCACAAGTTATGTAATACTGAGAAGAAATCAGAATGTATTGCTGAAATAGAAAAAATAATGGATATGAAGCAATTGCATCTGTGGCGAGCTGATAGCCTCTCTCCCTGTTGCGGCGGCGATATTTGCAGTCTGGTGCCTCAGTTCGAGGCTGAGATAGGAATTTTGCGGGACACGCTAGATGCTTTAAAGGCAGGCGATAATAGCAAAGCAGCCAATTTGCTAGAAGATTACCTTGCCTTTCTGGGGAAAAGCTATAGGAGCGAGACATCCATCATCGAGGGATTGGGTTTCAGTGAGAATAAGGAGAGGGAACCATGAAAAGTGATTTGCTACTGCCCTTTGCTTCCAACAGCGTGTGGCAAAATAGCTATAACCACGTTATAATCAGCCTAGACGGTGGGCAGGCGCGCAATAAAATGAAAACACAGCGTCAAACCAGGCAAATCCGCATAAGCTATGGCTAAAGCAATAGTACTGATAGATATGCTCCGTGGTTTTCTAGAAGAAGGCCATCCTCTCTACTGTGGCTCAAAAGCTCGCAGCATTATCCCTAACGTCCAGAGACTGCTGGAACGAGAGTTGGGACAAGGGGCAGAAGTCTTCTATCTATGTGATAACCACGCTCCCGATGATGCGGAGTTCAAGATGTTTCCCCCACACTGCATTGAAGGCACCCCCGAAGCTGAACTTATCCCTGAGCTTGCTTCCTATCCCGGCGAAATAATTCCCAAGAGACGCTACAGTGCTTTCTATGATACCCCCCTTGAGGAAAAACTGAATGCACTCAGTCCTGAAACCTTGGTCATCTGTGGTGTATGTACTGATATTTGTGTCATGCATACTGTAGCTGACGCTAGAAATAGAGGTTACCAGGTTGAAGTACCTGTAGATTGTGTTGCTTCCTTCGATGATAAAGCACACGCCTTTGCCTTGGAACATAAGGAAAAGGTGCTTGGAGCTAGGCTGATTAGACCTGAATTAAACCTGCCTAAGCCACGGTTTGAAATCCCCGATTCCTGGCTAAGCGGAGAAACTGCCGATATTTACTTTCCCCGCACTGTGGAGATACTCAAAAGAGAAGGAATCAACCCTGTAGCCACTATGGAGGTATTCCCCAGACAAGCTGGCATTCTCTGCGGTATGGAAGAGGTTAAGGCTCTTTTGGCCAGAGTGCTTCCCGAAGATAATCGCGAGGTTTGGGCACTATCTGAAGGCGAGCCTTTCGATAGAAAGGAAGTGGTTCTGCGCATAAGAGCTCCCTACCAAAGCTACGGGACTTATGAGACTACCTATCTGGGTATGCTCTCGCACTGTAGTGGCTGGGCTACTGCTGCCCGGGAATGCGTTGATGCTGCGAAAGGAAGACCGGTTATCAGTTTTGGCGCACGTCATGTCCACCCCTCAGTTGTCGGCATTATGGAATACGCCGCTATAGTCGGAGGCTGTACCGGATGCGCCAGT
>CAYVSN010000043.1:0-7770 GCA_964453875.1 uncultured Dehalococcoidales bacterium | reverse complement strand
ATATCTACGCATTTCACCACTACACCGGGAATTCCACCTCCCTCTGCTGCCCTCAAGCCCTCCAGTTTCTATGGCCCCCTCCCAGTTGAGCCGGGAGATTTCACCACAGACTTAAAGGGCCGCCTACACGCCCTTTACGCCCAGTAATTCCGGATAACGCTCGCCTCCTACGTCTTACCGCGGCTGCTGGCACGTAGTTAGCCGAGACTTATTCCCCGGGTACCGTCAGAATTCTTCCCCGGGAAAAGAGGTTTACAACCCGAAAGCCTTCTTCCCTCACGCGGTGTTGCTGGGTCAAGCTTTCGCTCATTGCCCAAAATTCCTTGCTGCTGCCTCCCGTAGGAGTTAGGGCCGTATCTCAGTCCCTATCTGGCTGATCATCCTCTCAGACCAGCTACCGATCATCGCCTTGGTAGGCCATTGCCCTACCAACTAGCTAATCGGACGCAAGCTCATCTCCAAGCGCCTGACGGCTTTAGTGACAAAGCTCTCGTTTTGCCACCACATTCGGTATTAGCCCACCTTTCGGCGGGTTATCCCCAACTTGAAGGTAGATCACTTACGCGCTACTCAGCCGTTCGCCACTAGGTCACAATCCGAGGATCACAACCTCGTACGACTTGCATGCATAAGGCACACCGCCAACGTTCATCCTGAGCCAGGATCAAACTCTCCAACAAAAAACCTTCCTTCCACTATTCAACTGTTAAAGTGCCAGAACCCTACACGGAATACAACCTAAGTCTAGCATATATCACAGAATTTGACTACATTATTTGTCAACTTTTTTGGGCTCTCTGCTGATTTGTGTGGAAAAGCGGAAAGGTGGTAGGAACCAGGAGCGAGAAAACAGACGAAAGGAGATCTCACCACAAATCGCTAAGAGCCAGGGGAATGGTCGCACAATTCTGTTAGGGCTTGAAGGGTATGAAGTAGGAAAGCTGTCTGAACAGGGACAACACCAGGGTAAGGGCTGACTTGAAGAAGCTAAGCTGTCGACCCTGCAACGGAGTGGAGCTTCAGCAGCACGGGCAACTCAAAAAGAGGAAAGCAGTTCGCGGACGGAGTCAGGTTCAGAGGCTTTGTTTTGAGATTGCTCATCATCGCTGGTGTGGGTGCTCTTTCACCGAAGGTGCAGAACTCATGCGTCCCCATTCCAGGTTGACTAAGCAGGCTGAGGCAGAAGCCCAGCGGCAGCTCGAGAACCAAGCCTTCAACCAGGCAGGCAAAAAACAGGAATAAGCTGTGGCATTTTGCCGCGTCTTCTAGAAAGGGAGATGGACAAAGAAGCTGTGGGTTCTATGAACTAAGAGGAAAAGATATTCTTAGGCAATTGATGAGCATAGCTTCAGACAACAGGACACGGTACACATCATAACAGAGGTCAAAAACCGGAAGCCCTTAGGCAGTCCCAGGGATGACCGAACAGCCACCCTTAAGATGTCTGTGAGAAATACTCCCCAAGACAAGGCTGAACAGCTACCTATAGATAGTGATCAATCTCCACGTCAGGTGCCTGAAGTTGATGAAGAGACCTTTTGTCAAAATGGGACAAATCTGGCATGGATTTAACTAACCGCGAAGTTAATGATAAAATAGAAGCTCTTCTATAGTATTATGACGTCTATGCTCCTGGTTAACCAAGAAAAAGGGGTGAACATTAGCTCAATCACCGAAGGGAAATTGACATGGGTTTATATTGAAAAACCCGGTGCTCGAGAGGTTGAGTATTTGTCGCAGCACTTCGATTTCCATCCCCTCAATTTAGATGATGTGCTTAGCCGCATACAACGCCCCAAGATCGATGAATATAAGAACCACCTATTCATAGTCCTCCACTTTCCTGTATTCAACAAAGAGAATCGAGTGACAACACCAAGTGAAGTAGATATTTTTATCGGGGAGAATTATGTCGTTACTGCACATTGTTCCGCCGATCTTAAGCCACTAGCCAAGTTCTTTAGAGAATGCCAGATTGACGAGGTAACGCGAAAGACCTACTTAGGCCGGGGGTCGGGATTTCTACTCTACCACATCCTCGATAGGCTAGTTAATTACTGTTTTCCTATCCTCAACAAAGTGACAGAGAATATTGACAACATAGAGGATCTGATTTTCACCAAAGCCATTCCTGAAACAGTTCACCGAATCTCTTTGATCCGGCGCGATCTTGTTTCCTTCCGCCGCGTTGTTCACCCCCAGATCGCGGTAATTGAGACGCTCGAAAGAGAGGAATATCCCTTCCTTAAGGAGGAGCAAGAAATCTATTTTGGTGATGTAGCTGACCACGTTCGTAGGATCTGGGACGGGCTTGAAGATTGCAAGGAGGTTGTGGATGGACTTGCTGAGACTAGCAACTGGTTGACCTCAAACCGAATCCAGGAGACGATGCGAGTGCTGACCATTGTGATGGCAGTCATAGCACCGCCTACTCTTATCGCCAGCATTATGGGTATGAACATCCCCCTGCCAGGCGGAGAATCTGGCAGCCTCTTACCCCTCGGCATTTTGTTCTCGATTATGGCGATCGTGGGCCTCGGCATGTTTGCCTACTTCCGCCATCGCCGATGGATTTGAATCTATTGCCTTTTGTGTACTCAACATCCGGCTATGGAGACGAAATTTATCGCAGATAACAATGTTGGCAAGTTGGCCAGATGGTTAAGGATAATGGGTTACGATACTTTATCTTTTCAAGAAAAGGATGATAGCCAGTTGATCGAAATCGCCCTTAATGAAGGGAGAGTGATTTTGACTAGGGATACCCAGATTGCCAAAAGGCGACTGGTTATGAGTGGCAGGCTCAAGACTATCCTTGTCGAAGAAGATAGTCCTGAAGCTCAACTACGACAAGTTGCCAGAGCCTTGAATCTAGACTGCCACTTTAGACCTTTCTCTGTCTGCCTCGAGTGCAATCAACCACTTATTCCTCGAAGCAAAGCGGAGGTGGAAAACCTAGTCCCGCCTTACGTTTTCAAAACTCAGAACCAATACATGGAATGTCCCACGTGTCATCGTATTTATTGGCGAGGTACCCACTGGCAAGCTATGGTCAGAGAGTTGGAAAAACTTGTGGAAGCGAATGATGAAAGTTGCTACCAATGGACGTGATTATGCCTATAGAGTTTCGAAGGGAGTTCGAATTCTCCAAACTCCTGAATCCAGCAAAGAATTTTGAGGAAAGCACCTTCCCCATAGAGTTCAGAATCGACCCGCTAACGAAAGACATGGGTATCGTAGTTGAATTTCCGCAGGGTAAATGGGAAAGGCCTGACTTGTCACGATTGGTCTCTCAATCCTTAGAAAGAGGATGTCCCTTCTGCCCTGAAGCTATCGACAAAGTCACCCCAAGATTTCCGCCGGATTTCTGCCCTGAGGGCAGGATCAGATTCAATAAAGCAGTTGTTTTCCCTAATGCCGCGCCCTATATATCCTGTAGCGCATTAACAGTATTTAGCTCGCAGCATTTCATTGCCTTGACTGGATTTACTGAAGATATGCTAGTTGACGCTTTTCTTGCCAGCCAAACCTATTTGAAAATGGTTCAAGAACATGACCCTGGAGCCAAATATTGCTACGTTACGTGGAATTACATGCCACCAGCTAACAGCAGTCAAATCCATCCCCACCTTCAGGTCGCCGCTGGGCATTTTCCCTTAGCGTTTCACCGGAACCTGCTGGAGGCAGCGCGAAAATATCACGCTCAAAATGGGACAAATTATTCCTCCGACTTAGTTGTCGAGGAGAAGAGGCTTCAGGAGAGGTACATCGCAACATTAGGCAGCACGATTTGGTTCACTAGCTTCGTCCCTAGGTCTACTCAACTGGATATCATAGCCATTTTCCAAGGGAGGGAATCATTTCTATTCCTTACGCCAAGGGATATGAGAAGCTTTTGCCAGGGATTAACAAACGTATTTAGATACATGGATGACAAAGGTTTCTATAGCTTCAACCTTTGCTTCTATTCAGGAACAATTGGCGAAGACAGTTTTTGGGCTCAAACCAGGCTTATCCAAAGAGGGCCCCTTGGTCCGCTGAACATTTCCGACGTTGGTTATTCCACATTGCTTTTGGATACCAAGCTCTGTCTCAGGTACCCTGAAAGCGTCTGTCAAGAGTTAAGAAGCTATTTCAGCTGATTGCTATGTTAGTGACTATAGATATTGGAAATACCAACATTGCCTTAGGTGTATTTGATGGTGATAGGCTGAAAGTAACTTGGCGCTTCGCTACTGGAATTCACCGTTTGGCAGATGAATATGGTACTTTAATCCTCAATCTCCTCCAACGTCACGGGATACCACTTTCAAAAATAAAAGGAGCAGCATTGTGCAGCGCTGTCCCACCACTGGTGTCTACCTTCCACGAAGTGTGTCAAGAGTATTTAGGCATTTCACCACTGGTAGTTGAGCCCGGGGTCAGAACTGGGATACGCATTTCTATAGACAACGCTCGGGAGGTCGGCCCCGATCGAGTAGTGAATGCTGTTGCCGCTCATCACCTTTATGGAGAGCCAGTAATTATTATCGACCTCGGTACCGCTACCACCTTTGACGTTGTTTCTGACGGAGGCGATTACCTTGGAGGAGCTATCGCCCCAGGGATCGCCATAGCTACGGAGGCATTATTTACGCGAACCGCCATGCTGCCCCGAATAGAATTGGTTCGCCCTAAACAGGTCATTGGCAGAAGTACGATTTCCGCCATGCAATCAGGTATAATTTTCGGCTACATGGGGCTTATTGAGGGCATGGTTCGGCGAATAGAACAAGAGTTAGGGAGCAAGACAAAAGTGGTAGCAACAGGAGGCTATGCCCAACTTTTGGCTCAAGACACACCCGCGATAGAGATAGTAAATAATGATCTAACACTAGTTGGATTGCGCCTTATCTATGAAATGAACGAGATGGAGAAGAGGTGAACGGCATCATGTTGCAAGGGAAGACTATCGTCTTAGGGGTGACGGGGAGCATAGCCGCCTATAAAGCAGTACCCGTTGCTAGCCACCTGACTCAAGCAGGAGCAAAAGTAGATGTGATTATGACTAAGGCAGCCACTGAGTTCATATCCCCTGTCACCTTTCGGGCTATCACAGGAAGACCCGTAGCTATTGAGATGTTTGAATTAGCCTCTGAATTCAGCATGGAACATCTATCTTTAGCTGAAGCGGCTAGTTTAATAGTCATCGCTCCAGCTACGGCTAATGTTATCGCTAAGCTGGCTGCTGGCATTGCTGATGACCTATTGTGCTGTACGGTGCTGGCAAGCAAAGCGCCTGTCGTCATAGCGCCAGCCATGGATGCCAACATGTATGAAAATCCTATTACTCAGGACAACTTATCGAAGCTTAGAGCACGCCACTTCACGATTATCGGGCCAAAATCAGGCAGACTAGCCTCAGGCAAACAGGGCCCAGGGCGATTCGCCGAGACGCATGAGATAATAGACCACATCTGTCAACTGCTGGGGGCCAGTGGAGATTTAGCCAACAGATACATCGTAGTTACTGCTGGTGGCACTCAGGAACCCATTGATCCCGTTCGCTACATCACCAATCGCTCCTCAGGAAAGATGGGCTATGCTTTAGCCGAAGCAGCCCGAGACAGGGGAGCCAAGGTGTTATTGATTACAGCTCCTACTTATTTGAATAGGTCGGTTGGCGTAGACGTGGTTGATGTCACGACCGCTCAGGAGATGTATCAAGCGATAAAGGACGTAGCGCCTCAGGCCGATGCCCTAATCATGGCGGCTGCTGTAGCTGATTATCGCCCCTCAAGCATGGCTAAAGACAAGATCAAGAAGGAAGCCGCCAGGTTAACCCTAGAATTAGAGCGTACCCAAGATATTTTAGCCAGCATCGAGGGTGATTTCATCAAGGTGGGCTTTGCTGCTGAAAGCGCCAATCTGCTGGAAAACGCCAAACATAAGCTCCACCAAAAGGGACTGGACCTTATTGTGGCTAATGACATCACCGACAGTGACAGTGGCTTCGGTGCCGACAATAACAGAGTAACAATAATTGACCGAGAGGACAAGATTGATAGCCTGCCCCTGTTACCTAAGCGAGAGGTAGCCGACAGGATATTGGATAAGGTGGTAGAACTGCTGGCTGGAAGGAGAAACAGGTAAGAAGATGCCAACATTGCTTATAGACGGCGTGAGGTATGAAACGTGGACGCCTGTAAATGAAGACGAGTTTGAGCAAGTGGTGAAAGAGCACGCCAAGGACATTTTCGGCGAGCAGTCTGTATATCTTGATATAAAACATAAACTAAAGTCAAAATCAGGAATTGGCTCCATACCTGACGGATATGTGATTGTTTTTGCGAACCAACCTCATTGGCACATCGTTGAAATTGAATTATCCTCTCATCCATTATATGATCACATAGTTCCGCAAGTTAGCAAGTTCATTAACGGCATCAAAAATCCTGCGACTCAGAAAAACCTAGTTGATGTCTTATATCAGGAGATAAATAGCGATGAGTTGCTTAGACTTCGCTTGAAAAAGGCAATTGGGGCAACCGAAACCTATAGATTCCTTTCAGACCTCATCTCAAGACCACCAGTGGTAACAATCATTATAGAAGAACATACGGAACCACTGGACGAAACTGTCAGTGCACTTGCCCACTCTCAGATTAAGACTGTGGAGTTTCAAACGTTTGCTAGAGAGGGCGTCGGTTTAAACGTACATGCACATTTGTTTGAACCTCTCTATAGACTCCCCAAGCCTTCAACAGTCGAGTCAGTCACTAGCACTAATGCTGAAGAAAGCAGAGTCAAGGCAGCAAAAAGGGTCACCTTACAAGACCTAGTCGAGGCCAAATTAGTTAATCCGAGTCAAAAGGTTTTCAGTGACTACAAGGATAAACGATATGAGGCTGAGGTCACAGCCACAAGCAAGTTAAGGCTGTTACATGACAACACGACCTGGAACAGCTTGTCAGAAGCTGCTCAACACATCACTGGCACAGCAATTAATGGATGGATATGGTGGCTTACGCTCAAAGATGGGCAAGAATGCTTGATGGACGACCTTAGAAAGAAGTTACTTCAAGTGACAAAAGAGCTATGAAACGAAGTCGCTACATTTTTCCAAGTAGTAGATAGGATCTATCGCCATGCCCGAAATCCCCAAAGCTTATGAGCCAGGCAAAATAGAAAAGAAATGGTACGACTTCTGGCTTGAGCAAGGCTACTTTACTCCCAAAATAGACCCCGAGAGGAAACCCTTTGTTCTCATCATGCCTCCGCCTAACGTCACTGGCGAGCTTCACCTGGGACACGCGTTGACCACAACACTAGAGGACATCATGGTTAGGTGGCATCGAATGAAAGCGGAGCCTAGCTTATGGGTACCTGGAACTGACCATGCCGGCATCGCCACGCAGGTCGTCGTGGAGCAGCAGCTAGCCAAGAAGGGACTAACCAAGAAAGATATAGGCAAAGAAGAATTCCTGAAGGTAGCCTGGGAATGGGTGAACGAGAGTCGGAAAGCAATTAATCATCAGCATCAAATGCTGGGAGCTTCCTGTGATTGGACGCGGGAATGTTTTACATTAGACGAAGGCCCAAGCAGAGCAGTTCGCACCGCTTTTGTCCGTTTGTATGAAAAAGGATTGATCTATCGAGGGGAACGAATAATAAATTGGTGCCCTCGATGCCAAACCGCCCTTTCCGACCTCGAGGTAGAGCATAGCGATATCTCGGGGCAACTCTATTATATCCGCTACCCTCTAGCGAACGGTGACGGCTTCCTAACCG
>CAYVSN010000042.1:0-7947 GCA_964453875.1 uncultured Dehalococcoidales bacterium | reverse complement strand
AAGTTCTTGTAGTACTCAGCATCCAATTTAGCTTCGACAAGGAGTTTCGACTTCGCCCCCCCATTTGTCCTAGATTCCTTCAGAACAGAAGCGTAATCCCCCAGCTTGCATTTGATTAGTAGTCCAATAATGTCATCCACTTTCCCAGCACCAAAAAGTTCATCTATCAATCCATCATCGTGGATAATCCCCAATGGTATCATGCGGGTTTTCTTACCAGTCGAAATACCTTGCAGAGCGGCTTTAATATTCGAGACATCATACTTCACTATATACGCCCTCGATAACTTTGGTATATCTTTTGGCAGGAACTTGAACGATTCTACTTGTGTGATGCACCGCGCAAAATACCTCCACAGACATTCATCCAAGTCGTCGAAAGTCTTGATGGGTAATTCTTCAAGGTAGCTTCCTACATCGGTCTCTCTAATGATTGCCAAGGCATCTTGGATGTGGGACACTGTTGACATTCTATCTATATGCTCAGAAGTGACAACTTTAGACTCTTCACCTTTGAGGTAAGCTGATATAAATGCGTATCTTGGGTCAGGCAAAACCCCTCCTACAAAGCTTCAAAGAGTTCCTTATTTATCTGCGGCAATAACTTCGGTAGCAGCATCTCAAGTCTGGTTTCATAGGTATTATCTATCCTGAATTTTCCTTCAATATCTTCAGCTATAACCCCTCCAGTGCAATCAACCTGTCTGACTTCCATTATCTTGCTAGCTAATTCTTCATCCCTTTCAAGCAGTTTTCGGACAGTGCTTACATCTTCAGGAGAAACGTAGATCCTACCTTTATCCGCGTCGAGTCCATCCATGGCCTCTTTGATCAAGCTCGAAGACAGCCTTTCGTCGCTCGATATTCCAGACAATGCCTGCTTCACACGGTTGATCATCTTGGCGACTACGTCAGCTTTGGCGCGTAATAGCTCTTGGCGTGCTCTTACAGAAGCCTGAGCCAAAATCCTAGCAGCCTCCTCTTCAGCTTCCTCTAGCATCCTGCGCTTCTCTTCCTGGAGCTTTATCTCCCGCTGTTTTCTTGCTTTCTCTATCTCCTCCCGTGCCCTTTCCTCAGCTTCGTTTATTATATTCTGAGCCTGCGCTCTCACTTTGCTCACAATGGCTTCGCTTATTTTCTCCATTTCTAAACATCCCCTAGAAAAGTCCTAACATGCTTAACGCCATTATGGTAAACACCATTCCCAGCACGCCTAGGAGCTCGACAAACACAGCTAACATCATGGCGTTAGTTAGTATCCGCCCCTTTGTCTTGGGCAAAAGTGAGATGCCCGAAGCGCACACACTACCTTGGTACCATGCCGAGAAGAATTCGGCAAAGGCTGCTATAATACCGCAACCTAATACAGCGAAACCGGAGCCACCGGCATCGGGCATAGCAGCGAGATTGGGAAGCACAGTTGTCAGAATAAGTATCAGCACGATAAGCCCGTAGAAGGTTTGTGTCATCGGTAGAGATGCCAGCACTATGACGTTCCTAAGCTGTCCTGGCTCTTCACTCAATGTAGCTGCTCCGGCAGACCCAGCAGTACCTATACCTAGCGAAGACCCTGCCAGACCGCCGGCCAACGCTATCGCGCCTCCGAGGATTGCCAGAGATTCAGGGCTGATTATCATTTTTTACCTCCATTTTGCAGGTTACTTATAATAGTATCCATCCTTTTGTCCCAAATAAGGATGCAGCCATAAAAAAACACGATATCGCTTTGATTCAAGATCGCTTGTCATCTTTATGTTTGCACTCCAACCTAAACCCCTCCTTTGGCTCGCACAAATGCTCGCTCCCTTAGCCGAAACGGACTATACTCCCTGCCACCCCCTTCATAAAACTTGAACAAGAACTCTACAAAGCATAGTCTAAGGGAGTGCACAAAACATGTGATGCCGCTAAGAATCAAGTTAATCGCGTGTCCAATAAGCAAAACTACGATAAATACTAAGCTGCCAGCGATAAGGTGAACCATGCCGGCAGGCCCAGCAGGGACCATATCGGATAACAAAGTTGCCATCAAGTTAAAACAGTACGCCAAGTAATATGTGGCTAGTCCCACACCCGCTAGCCTGGCATATGACATGACATCGCCTAGGAGCCCTGTTATATCAAACAACCAAAAGATGCCTCCTAGAAAGGCGCCTTTTTGCATAATAGAAGCGGCCACAATCAATAGTAAACCCAGGATCACAGCGTATGATAAGACGGAATATATTTGTGGGGTTAACAGCGGAATATCCACATGAAGTATGGCATGCATAATCCAAGGTATCCCAGCGATTTGAAGCATGAATAAGCCAGCTTTACCAGTGACTACTCCCTTTCGCCCTTCTTTTATTCCCTTAACGAGTGCCAGCACGTGGGCTGTGTTAACATGAACGAGACCTATGATTAACGACAGGACTATGAACGACATAGGATTTCCAAGTATTGTCTTAATTTCTCCGACAAGGGCTAAGCTCTCAATCCCGAAGAATGCGTAAAAATCCCCTAGATAGCTTCCAGTAAGCAAACCAATAACTAAAGCCACACCACTACTGATATAAAGTGTCCTTTGGAATAGCTTAACTCCTTCGAGCTCTGGGTCGTCAACGAACCGTCGCAAGCCAAACTTTGCGAACAGTATGATGAGGGCAGCGTAAACCACATCACCCAGCATGAGGCCAAAGAAAAAAGCAAAAGAGTAGGCTATTACCGGTGTAGGGTCCCACTCTTTATACTGTGGGGTGGCAAAGAGGTTCACGATGATTTGGAATGGCTTGAGCGCGGTTGAGTTCCTTAGCTTGGTGGGGGGTTCCTCCGTTTTCTCTGGTTTCCTTGTATCAACGAAGACATAGCTTGAATTCTCTTTGATCTCAGATATCGTATCCTCAGCACTAGCCTCAGGTATCCACCCTTCGATTAGTGTTACATACTTCGCTCCAGATGCTTTCTCTAAGACCGATAGCCTCTCATTTTCCGCTGACAGTGCCTCTCTCAAAAGAACCAATCTCTCTAGATTCTCTTTAGTCTCGCTTTCGATTTCCTCACGAAGCCTTGTTAACTCCTCGTGCAGGTTATGAATTCTGTCCTCAGCCGCTTTTACAAATTCCTTGACGGTTAGGTTCTCATCTGGTATCTGCAGAATCTTGCCCCCACTTTCCTTGACTGTAGACTCGATAGTCTCTTCGGCTTCAACCCTGGCAATCACAAGGAGAACGGTTTCGTTCTCTATGGTGGTGACCGTGCACCAAAATAAGTGATGCTTAATCTTGTCATATGTAGTCTCATATGTCTCGCTAGAAAGCACAAAGACCCGAGAAGAAAGGTGGTTTCCAAAGAAACTCAGGTCTTTTAGTCTTACGTTGACTTGCTGTCCCAAAGGCTCAAGATATCTTTCTAGTTCTCTTAGCTCTTCAACCTCTTGCTCGACTTTGACAGCTCTCCGGTGCATGTTGCCGAGCTTGGTGCACAGTTTTCTGACCTCGGTGTCAATTTCGGCAAAGGGTCTAGTATATATGACCTCAATATCCTCCCCCAGAAGCACCCTCTCCCCTTTTGGCACGTAAACCAACACATTATCAATGTCTGTTAATAACTCATTGACTTCTCTCCTTTCGTGCTCAATGGCTTCTCTGTCTATAGGCTCTAAGTCTTCACTTTGTTCGACATGGAGCACACCGGCTCTTTGTAGAGTCTTCAGAGTGTTCGTGGAATAATCCTTCGTAGTCACTACTCTGACTCTAACCATAGGGTCAGGCGTATTGACAACCAAAGGAATCAAATCAACTTCGCCCCGGTGATAATGTCCACTATGCGCTTAGCCACTTCCTGTACTTTCCTATCAGCACTGGTGCTAATTTCGGAGGCTTTCTTTCTAGACTCCTCAATTTTCTTATCGGCTTCTGCTCTAGCCTCATGAATAATCCTTTCGTACTCCTCTTTAACGTCATCCATGGGTGGTTGGGAGGAGAGGATAGCCTTAGCCTCCTCTCTGACTTCACGCAGAATTTCGTTAGCCCTAGTCTTGGCCTCTTCAAGTATCTTTTCAGCCTCGACATCGATGGCTTTTACACTGCTGGCGACCTCGTTGGGCATAGTACGTCTCCTCAAAAATTATTCTGTGGATTATTACTAGGTGATCTGTGAACGCAGGCTCTTTCTGGAAGCAGACCAAAAAACATTTCAACGATCAATCTAGCTGGTGATTATAGCAAATTAGTTTATCAGCGCTAATATGCGACTCTTTTCATTAACCACTGGTACTTCACATTCTACTTCATAGAACTCTTGATCCAACCGCATATCCGCAGTCTTCCCTACTTCTTCATGTAGCTCTACAGTTGACGAAGCACGCATCATGTCTTCACGGCATTTTGACGTTCACAAGCCGAGAGCTTCCCGACCTTCGCGAAATGGTGACTAGTAGCTCCGAACGCTTGCATTTCCACGACTTTCAGTAGTCGGCTGGACCTAATAACACCTTCAGAAGTCTACCTTCGTCACATGCAACTCAGGTAACAATCACCTCATTATCTTGTGCGATGGTCCTAATGCTCCCGCGTATTACATATTCCTCACATGCTTTCACAAACCTTTGAACCATTAGTTCCTTCACCGCTTTCTTATTGGTTCCTGTGCCCGTAGCCAAATAGCGTGCTCCTTGGCAGACATCTCCTCTGGAAGTTAATTATACGCGTTTGCTTGCTAAACTACCAGTCTTGCTTCATTGTTTTGGATTGTGTGGGAGAATCAGGCATTTTCAGCCGCGTGAAGAAACAGCATAGAACACCAACAAATGGCAACACAGGTACTCGCCAAGTCTCAATGGATGCGTTAATCTAACCTAGCTCTGAGTAGTTGAACTAGACTTGGTCAACAGAGAGGCCCGTGCCACAAGGCAGAACCTGAAACACGTGAGGACGCCGGCGGTGAAGTAGGCTCAAGTCGGAGGGTCGGCGACAGCCAGGCAAATGGGCGGGCAACTCAGGGCGATTCCTTATTCCTCGGGCTCTCCTTTTTCGGAGGCAAGCACACCGATAAAAGCCAGATTCCTGTATTCACCACCATAGTCTAAACCATAGCCAACCACAAACTCATCAGGGATTTCAAAGCCTATATAGTCAAGAGGGATATCTACTAGGCGGCGGGCTCGCTTGTCAAGCAGGGTACACACACGGAGACTGGCTGGATTGTGAGCTGAGAGATGGGTGAGGACGTAATTCAGCGTCATACCTGTATCCACAATATCTTCAACCATAAGCACGTTTTTCCCAGTTATGCTGGCATCAAGGTCTTTGGTTATCCTAACTATCTGACCATCACCACCATAATAAGAGACCGCCATGAAGTCGAGAGTAACAGGCAAGGAAATGTGTTGCATCAGGTCAGCCATGAAGCAGACAACACCCTTCAAGACGCCTATCAGGACGACCTGCTGACCAGCATAATCTCGAGAGATACGTCTAGCTAAAGCCCTTACCCTGCGCTGTATCTGAGCATGGCTATATAGGACGCGCCTGATCCCCCTAACCTTAGCCGCGCCCAAAGGTCCGTAGCCATACTTAGCTAGCAGCCGAAGGTAGTCACTCTTGTTAAGAAGCCTAATATTCACCTCGGGATAGAGTTCTTTGAGCTGCCGCACTTTGCGGTTCTTCTCTCTCACTAGGCTTTGTTTCAGCGTAGTGAGCTCGACATAAAGATCTAGCTCAGGCAAGTAAAAGTCGGGGGTCAACATCTCGGCTATTTCACCATTTTGCCACCTGAGAGGGAAAGAACGAGGTTCATAAAGCCATTCAATGCGGTAGAAATCCAACAATTTGGCAAACTCTTCCTCGCTGGGATGGGCAAACTCCGTTGGTCTTAGCGACGTGGTGGGCAATTGAGGCACTGGAGTCAACCTTGTTTGCCCCTTGCTTGCCTTATAATCCTTCTCTAGAACTCGATCAAGCTCTTCCTTTTCCATGAGAACTGCGCTTATATCGGCAATGCTGAGAAGGAAGTTCTTCTCAGACTCCGAGAATTGACGAGGTTCGTGAGTGTAAAGCCTAATCTCTCCGATGACTTCTTCTTTCCTGTCAAATAGAGGAACTCCGAGTATGGAAGATATTTTCTGTGCCTCTGCCACTTGAGGATGTTGAACTCTCTCGTCCTTGGTGGCATCAGGAATAACTACGACCTTGCCATGGAGAATCTCGGGCAGACTCTTACGAGCACTAAGCGGCCCCTTTTTGAGATAAAGGTCGCTTAAGCCGTGGCTACCTAATGTGGTCAAGTATTCCTTCTTGGCGTCAAGAAGCAGAACACGACAACCATCTGCTCGCACTGCTTTGGCAGTGCTTTTGGCTACAAAATTGAAAACCTTCCGTAAACTAGAAGCTGAATTAGCCACTTTGGCTATTTGTCTGAGAGCTAAATAGTAATTGCCTCCTGAGCTACCCATTTCATCTCCCCTCTATCAACATTTGGTGAAGCCGCAGTTAGGGCAAATTGCACAGCCTTCCTGATAAATCAAGATACTGCCACAATCGGGACATTGTCCCGCCCAGTTGTTAGCCACCTCCTTAAAATTGATACTGTCCGCATCCTTGATATATTTTTGCAATACACTGGCGATGGCATCGGCGCAAGAGAGAACAGCACGCCCTTGCTCCCAAGCGATGGAAGGACAACGAATGCCGCGCAAGTGCTTTGCAACTGAGCCTAAATCCACTCCAGACCTAAGGGATAGTGAGCCAAGCCTGCTAATAGCTTCAAGCTGTGCTGCAGCGCAGCCCCCGGCTTTCCCCAAGGTGGAGAATACTTCACATATTCCATGTTCATCAAAATTTATGGTTACATAGATGTATCCGCATCCAGTGCTTACCCTCTCGGTTATGCCCCTGGTGATCTTAGGTCTTTCCCTGGGAACCAGTTTGCCCTCAGTTGTTTCTGCTGCCCCACCTATGGTTAGAACTTGACTTTCCCGGCTTCTATCTCGGTAAATAGTAGTCCCCTTTAACCCCTCCTGATATGCCAACATGTACACCTTAGCTACATCATCGGGAGCCGCCTCGTAGGGGAAATTAACTGTCTTAGAGACAGCGCTGTCAGTGAACTTCTGAAAAGCCGCCTGCATCTTCACGTGCCATTCTGGAGATATATCATGGGCGGTAACAAAAAGCCTCTTCACCTCGTCTGGAATGCCTTCTATGTCTCTTAGCCTCCCGCCCTCGGCTAGTTGTTGCATTAATTCGTGGGAATGAAATCCTCTTTCGCTAGCCACCTTTTCAAAGTAGGGATTTACCTCCAAGAACTCTTCACCTTCCAATATGTGGCGCATGTAGCTCAAGGCGAATAGTGGCTCAATGCCACTGGAACAGTTAGCAATTATGCTTAGGCTACCTGTAGGAGCAACCGTGGTTCGACAGGCATTTCGAAACCGAGGACCGTCAGGCACATCATAGACGCTCCCCTCAAAAGCAGGGAAAACACCCCGCTCAGTAGCTAACTCTATTGAAGCCCCGTTTGCCTCTCTAGATATGAACTGCATAACCTCTTCAGATGCATTAAGCGCTCGTTCGCTGTCGTAAGGAGTGCCGAGCTGAATTAGCATGTCGGCAAAGCCCATCACGCCTAAGCCTATTTTCCTGGTGGCCTTTGTTGTCTCTGATATTTGAGGTAAAGGGAAACAATTAGCATCGACAACATCGTCGAGAAAACGGACAGCCAACCGCACAGTCTGAGACAGCTTACCGTAATCAAGCTGTGGCCGCTTATTTTGGAGAATCACCATTTTCGATAGGTTTATGGAGCCCAAGTTACAAGATTCGAAAGGAAGCAAAGGTTGTTCACCACAGGGATTGGTGCTTTCTATTTTACCCAACTGAGGCGTGGGATTATGCCTGTTTATTTCATCTATGAAAACAATGCCAGGATCGCCCGTGCGCCAAGCCATATCAACTATCTTGTCAAACA